>NHDO01000044.1 GCA_002171735.1 Proteobacteria bacterium TMED61
AGACCAGCCAGATTCCAATGGGCAATCGGCGCCTGGTTGGCATATGCATAGCGACCCTGCTGATCAATCGAACTGAATACCTTACCGGGATGATAGGTATCCATAAAGGCGCAGGGGCCATAGTCAATGGTCTCCCCGCTTATCGACGAATTGTCGGTATTCATCACCCCGTGGATAAATCCGATAAGTTTCCACGCCGCTACCAGTGACGCCTGGGCATCCATGACTGCCTCAAGCAAAGCAAGGTAGGGCCGCTCACTCTCCCGCGCATCCGGGTAATGACGATCGATCACGTGATCAGCCAGTTGGCGCAGCGCGTCGATATCCTGTCGGGCGGCAAAAAACTGGAAAGTCCCCACCCGGATATGGCTGCTGGCCACCCGAGTCAGTACCGCGCCGGGTAACGCGCGCTCACGGAACACTTCTTCCCCTGTGGTGACCGCCGCCAACGCTCTCGTGGTCGGCACCCCGAGGGCATACATGGCTTCGCTGACCAGATACTCGCGCAGGACCGGGCCGAGGACCGCGCGGCCATCCCCATTTCTTGAAAACGGTGTACGACCGCTGCCCTTCAGTTGGATATCCCGGCGGCAACCTTCCTGATCAGTAATTTCCCCAAGCAGGATCGCGCGTCCGTCACCCAGTTGCGGCGTCCAACCCCCGAATTGAAAACCTGCATAGGCCATGGCGAGTGGCTCAGCATCTGCCGGAAGCCCGTTACCAGAAAGAATGTCGATCCCTTCGGGCGATCGTAATAGCGCCGGGTCCAGCCCCAACTGCAGGGCAAGGCCATCGTTGACTTGGATTAGTTCGGGTTTGGACACCGGGGTGGGCGACAAGCGGGCGAAGAAATGCTCCGGCAGCCTTGCGTAGGAGTTATCAAACCCAAAAAGTGGTGCATTCAAGAGCGGCCCTCCGGGTGATCGCAGCCAAAGGCTCTAAACCACGACCGGATTGTCGTGGCCAATCTATTTTATCCGTTGCTCCTGCTTCCTAAAACCCGACAGGGGTTATAGTTTCGTGCCTGAATTCAACCGGCGATGATGTCGTATTGAGAGCCCGCGGTTATGAAAATCACAGATATCAAGACCTTTATTGTTCCCGCGTATGTGTCGGACAGCGACTGGGCCTTCGGCAAGGCCTTTGTATTGGTTAAAGTTGAGACCGACGAAAGCCTTTATGGCTGGGGCGAGGCTTACGTACCGAATGACTGTGAGCAGGCTATTTCCGCGCTGATTGAGTCGCTGGCGAGATATCTAGCAGGATCCGACCCCTTAAAGATTGACGAGTTTCGTCATAACGCCGTACACAGCTTTGCCAACCTGCAAACCGGGCTTCATTTTTCGTGTGCTGTCGCGGGAATCGAAACAGCCTTGTGGGATCTCAACGGGAAGGTGCACGATCAACCGGTATACAAACTCCTGGGTGGGGCCTGCCGGACAACGGTTCCCACCTATGCCAATTGCCATAGCAACAAAGTCTTTCCCTTTGAGGAGTTCATTGAATACGCCAAGCGCCAGCACAAAGCGGGATTCACAAGTGTCAAGGTATATCCTTTCCTAAACGGAACAAACGTTGCTGAAGGCTTGCAGAATCTCACCCGGCTTCGTGAATCACTCGATCCTGAGTGCGCAATTCTGGTCGATGCCTGGAGGGCGCTTGATTGCGAGTCAGCACACCTCGTGCTGGATAATCTTGAAGGACTCGGCATCCGTTGGCTAGAAGATCCGGTACCCACCGAGGATATCGAATCGCTTGCCCGTCTCACCGAAGCGACGTCCATAGACATTGTGACGGGTGAGATCCTGAGCGACGACGCGGAATTTGCAGTCTTGTTGAACCACCGTGCTGCCAACATAGTGAATCCGGACATCACCTGTGTGGGCTTAAGTTCAGTCATCTCTATTGCGGCGTCAGCACAGACGACTTCCTGCAAGGTGGCTGTTCATAACTTCAACAGCATGGGTCCTGCCCTCGCAGCCGGCCTTCACGCTGGCGCCGCCATTCAGAACCTTGCCGGGGTTGAGTATTTCTCGAGATTCCAGGCAGCGACAGATGCCTTCTGCCAACTGCACTGGCAGCAGACAGAAGAACGATGGTTTACGCTGACACAAGCGCCCGGCCTGGGAATCAGCGTGGATGAACCTGCCCTTGCGGATTTTGATTACAAGCCAGCCACCAAACGCCCCTGGCCCGGTTGATCACGGGTAAAGCTCAGATCACCCGCGGGAAGGTGGCGCACTCAAGGCGTCCTCCGTCAACAAGATTGTCGCCGCGCTCATTGGGATTACATTCCCACTGCTTGTCAGCATAGCGGGCATCGTCACCGAACCAGTGTGTGCAGATCACGCGCCGGCGCTGGCGCTTTTGTGGATTACCTGGCGCACTATGATGCGTACGAAAGTTCAGGATCGCACAGTCGCCCGCTTTCATCGGCGCACTGGCGATTTCCAGACCGTGCGCCTCATTGTCCCAGTCCGGCGGACTCGGATTCGTCTGGCCCTGCATGCCCTTTTTGGTGAAAAAATCGATGCCCTTGAAATCCTGATCCAGTTTGTGTGAGCCCAGAACAAACCGCAGGGCCGTATCTTCAGGAACATCATCCAGCGCCATCCAGACATTGCATACCTGTGTGCCCGACACCGGCCAGTATGCTTCATCATAGTGCCAGGGCGTCTTGGCACTGGTGCCCGGCTCCTTGACGATCGCCATATCGAAATACAGCAGCAGGCCGCGGCTTCGCATCACCGTTTTGGCAAGCCTCGCCGCTGGCGATTCAAAGCTGAATTTTGCAAAGGACGGCAGGCGCGGCCAGAGAAAGGTATCGAAAAAGAAAAGGCTCTTCTCTCCGGACTCCGCGTGATCTTCGCGCAACTGACTCCGGCCAGCGGTCCCGATTGCGGCCGCGACCGCACGACGGCCCTGGGCTACCCAAGCCTCATCAAAAGCGTTTTCCAGGCAGACCACGCCATCTCGCTCGTACGCCACTACTGCAGCCCGGGAGGGCAGACCATTTTTGTCCAGACGGTACTTTCTGAGTGTCTGCATCCACTTTCCTCCCAGATTCGGCATCCAGCCCCCTCAGACGCAAAAAAGTAGCCGAGATGGTAAAAATAAACCAATACAAAACGTCGGTCAATTGGTGCCGAAGGACGTTGCGGACGATACACTAGCCTCCGACTGACTCTCCCGCACTGGTAATCGCCATGACCTCACAACACCTTTCAGACTCCGACAAGATGATGCTGGAGTCCCTCTACTGGTGGGATATTCCTACCCTCTTCAGGGCCCCGCTTGAACGTGATCCTGCCAATGCCGACATTGCACTGGTCGGCGTACCCCACTCCACCGGGAACGGCACGACAGAACGAGACCAACATCTCGGTCCGCGAGCTCTGCGCCAGGTTTCAGCTATGGCGAAACGCGTCCATGTGGAGTTCAACATAGACCCCTGGGCTTCCCACCGAATTCATGACCTTGGCGATGTTCCTTTGCCCGAGGCTAACAACAACGAAGCGTGTATTGAGCGCATCACAGACTTCTATCGTGATATCGATTCGGCAGGCGCGCGACCGGTATCCGTCGGCGGGGATCACTCTGTCACCGGGGGCATCATTCAGGCTATTGCCGGACCCAATGCAAAACTGACCAACGGTCAGAAAGCGGTCTTTTTGCACTTTGATGCTCATACCGATGCCTACGAGCAGGTGCCGCATTTTCTGGGCGCGGTGAAATCCGCCGCACACTGGGCAAGTTACCTCGTCAGGGACGGCCTGATTGACGCGAGCCACAGCGTACAGATCGGCATGCGGGGCAATCCGCGGACCTTAAGTTGGCTGAATCCCAGTAAGGAACTTGGCTACGAGCTCATCACCATGAAACGCTATCGTGAGATCGGCCTTGAAGAGACGATACAGATCATCAACGAGCGAATCGGTGACGCACCGCTCTACATCACCTTCGACCTTGACTGTATGGACCCCACGGTGGCGCCCGGTGTTGCCAACATCGAGGCTGGCGTTCAGGGCTTTCAGGTTGACGAGGTCATGCGGCTTTTACGCTGTGTTCGGGGCAAAAATATCATTGGCGGCGATGTGGTCTGCATCATGCCCACCAAAGACTCGCCCAACCAGATCACCGCCCACACCGCGGCGTCGGTCATGTTCGAAATGATTTCCCTGATTTCAGACAGTCTCGCCAACAACTCGGCGCTATAGTGCCGGTATAGCCTGACCGGTTTGTAATCAGATCACCACACCACTCCCACGGTAATTGCGAGCAACGAATATGAAACTTCCCGAAAGTTCCGACGCACAGGTTCATCAGTCGAGTTCGAGGTCATGGGGTATAGACAACGATTACACCCAGTTGCGGGACGTACTGCTGGGCCGGCCGGATTACTACCGATGGGTCGAAGCCGGACCCATTATCGGTCGCACCCTGAACAACGCAGATAAGACCGGTGTCAAATTCGACCATGCTTTGGCGATGAAACAGCACCTTAATATGGTTCAGGTCTACGAAGACGCTGATGTGAACTGCCATTATCTGGACGCCGACCCCGTACTGCATCGGAATTTCTTCGCCCGGGATTCAAGCGCAATGACCCCTTGGGGCGCTCTGATCTGCCATATGCAGCTGAAGTGCCGACGCGCTGACTATGTCACTGCGATTGAGTTTTACCAAACGAACAATATTCCAATCTGGAAAATGTCCACCGCGGGACACTTCGAGGGCGGCGATTTTGTGATTCTCAAACCGGGACTCGTTCTGGTCGGTTACTGTGGTGAGCGCTCGGAGCGCGAGGGCGCCGAGCAGGTGGCGGCCTGGGTCGAACAAGAAGGCTGGGAGGCGATTGTGGTGCCGAACTCACGGGAATTTGTGCATATGGATGGTCTCGTGGTCCCTATCGGTCCAAATCTCTTGGTAACCTGTCTGGATGCGCTTGAAGACTGGCTCATCGATCGTCTCAAGGCTGAAGGCTATGAGTTTGTGAATGTCGGCTATGGAGAAGCGAGAAATCTCGGCGTCAATCTGGTGGCACTTGGCAAGGAGCGAATTCTTTCCATGGCAAGTAGTGCTTCTCTTAATAGCCAACTTTCTTCTCTGGGATACGAGGTACATGCACCAGACATGTCGATGTTTGTTCTCGGTGGCGGAGGGGTTCACTGCCTGTGTCAGTCGCTTTACCGGGACCCCGTCAACTCGTAACGACCAGAATAACATCGGGATACTGCCTCAATGGGCTCCAAAAGCTCTTCTTTGAAGAAGCGCCACGCCTGGCCTGAGGGCGCATGGAACTGGCCAATCAAGGTCAGCCACAAACACGCCGTGCGCTGCGGCGAGATGATCTGGGTAGGCGGTCAGGTTGACCTGAGCCCCGATGGCATCGTTAATAACCCGGCAGATCTGCCCACCCAGACCCGAAAGGTGATGCATCATTTTGACCGCGCATTGCGGGAACTGGACTGCGACCTTGAGGATGTCGTGTGGCTGCTGTGCTTTTATGTTAATGACGGCTCGTTAGATGAGCAGGATTTTCTCACCATGGTCGGCGCCTGTTTACCGGCTAACGCACGGGTGGCAGTCAATGCCGTCCCCGTTCCCGCGCTTGCGTATCCGGGTCTCGCCGTCGAGATAGAGGGTTATGCGATGCGCCGCTTAGATGGGCAGCGTACTGAGAAATTTGTTGCGGATCGCACAGGATCACAAACTCTTCCTAAGCCTTTTTGCGAGGCGGTCCGCTCCGGTAAAATGATATTCGTATCCGGACAGTATCCGTACGCTGAAAACGCCAAAGTCTCCGCGCCCGGCAACAGCGTAAGCCAGACCCGTCAGGTGATGGCGCAAATTGAGCAACTGCTCAACCAGTTCGGGGCGGGCTTTGATGACGTCGTCAAAATTAACCGCTGGTATGCGGGCAACGTCGGGGTCGAAGACTTTGAACCTGCGGCCCTTGCCTGCGCCTCTTTTTTTCCGGACCCCGGCCCTGCAGCGACGGGTATTCCGTTACCTGTCCACGCAAACCCTGAAGTCGCGATCAAGATCAGCGTGGTCGCGATGCTCGCAGAAGACGGGCAGCATCTGCCGAGAACTCACTCCTGGCCAGAATCGTTATGGGACTGGCACACGCATCTTCCGTATCAGCATGGGGTCAACTGTGCCGGAATGATATTTCTGGGTGGACAGGTCTCTCTCAACAAGCAGGGCCGGGCAACCTATCCCGATGATCTAAGTGCCCAGACCCACCAGGCAATGACCCACATCGGCACTATCCTGAATGATTTAGGAGCCGATTACAGCGACGTCTGTAAAATTCTAGCGGTGTACTGCGCACGCGACGATGCGCAAAGGCTCCACGAGAATCTGTCAATCCGATCATCCTATTTCGCCGAGCCAGGGCCTGCGAGTACGGGAGTACCGTTGCCTGCGCTTGCCTACGACTCGATGGTCATCGAAATTGATACCTTCGCCATGGTGGACGAGTCAGACTGAGTCCCTCGAATTCACAACGACTCTCGAAGAGAAACATCTGACGACCGGGGCGCTTTAGCCGCCTACGCCAGCGCGGCCCCAGAAGAGTTTGCGCACCTGTTCACTATTCACGAGATCCGGCTTTTCCGCATAGCATAGGACCGGAACCAGTCGAGGCGTTGTCCCGCTAACGCGGGTAACACGATGAATCGTCTGGCGACCCCCAAAGATCAGGAGCGTGCCGGGCGTAAACGGCAGCTGCATGACGCCGTCGCGCTTGCCTTCCAGCACACCTCCGACAATTTCCTTTTCGTTATCGAGACCACGGATACCGGGCACATATTCGAAGGATCCTCCTTCGTTCGGCTGCTGGAGCATGAGCGTTATCGTGAATTCCGATTCGTCAAAATGCCAACCGTGCTGCCCGCCATCAACNAAGACATTGATTGAACACGCCCCAAGGGGGTCCGCAAATCGGAAGAAAGGCTTTTTGCCCAGCACTGNNCCGATGAAGTTCATCANGGGATCCCAGAGATACANCTGCTTNAGCAGNCCNCGGGGCGGCAGGTGATCGTAGGCGACAGAGCCNACAAAGGTCGCCTCCTGTCGCTGAGTCACATCTTCCGGGGGAAGGTCCGGGTTCGAATCAGTCAGATACGCGTTGTGTGTGCTGTCACAAAAATATGCATCGTCTAAAGTGTTGTTGGCTTCATCCGCCAGCGCTGCTAACGCCTCAGGCAGGATGAATCCTGGCAGCACGCACAAGCCCTCTGAAGCAAACTCCTGGCGGCAGGACTTGAGCAGCGCGGCTCCTGCTTCAGATTCCGGCGAATCGACGGGGTAACGCTCGGCGTTGACCATCGACTCAGCTGCTGGGAAGGCGGTACTCGTCATCTTTGTCCTTCTATATTTAGTTTCTAGATAATGGTTATGGCAGCGATAAAGATTCAGATATCGTAAATGGGGCACTCACCCGACATCCCTTTCGACTCTGGGTGAGAGTAGTGTAGGATGCCGACTTCTTTCCGGCAATACTGCGAGGAGCAGCCCGGAAAGCAGGCCCCACAATACGCGATTGGAGGAGATAACAATGGTCGATGACGATTTTCGCTTGAATCAGCCTTTCGTCGGAATCGCAACTTTTCTGCGTTCGCCGATCTGTCAGAACATTGACACACTAGATACTGGAATTGCNGTAATGGGGGTGCCCACCGACGAGGGCTCGCCGTTCATGGCGGGTTCGCGCATGGGTCCGCGGGCATTAAGAGAGCATTCGCTTCGGTTTGGTCAGGGCGGCAAGGGGTACTATGACCCCGAGCATCGAAAACAATATCTCGAAGCTGAAATGTCACAAGGACTGATCATGGATCTTGGTGACGCCGACATCTGGCCCGCGGACATCAAGCAGACCTTTGAGAACACGACCAAAATGACCCGCAAGGCCCGCGCCGGCTGCGACCTGCTGGTCGTAATGGGCGGCGACCATGCGATCACCTACCCCGTTGTGCGCGCAATAGAAGAAGATATTTATGTGATTCATTTTGATGCACACGCGGATTACGCACCGTTTATCCATGATCTTCAGTTCACCAACGGACACGCGTTTCGGCACATCGCCCCAATGCCCAATGTCAAGAATCTGATCCAGGCAGGTATCCGCAGTCTGCGTCATTCCGAGGAAATGATTGAGGACTCTATTGTGCAGGGTAATGATGTTGTCACCATGACACAGTTTCACGAGATGGGTCCAGAAGGTCTGGCCGCGCTGGTGCCTGAGGGAGCAAAGACCTACGTAAGCATTGATGTGGATGTACTCGACATTTCTCTGGTGCCGGGCTGCGTATCGGCTGAACCTAATGGAATGACCTATGCAGAACTGCGCGACACATTAGACGCCATNGCTCGTCGCACTGAAATCATTGCNTTTGACTTCGTAGAAGTGAATCCGCAGCTCGATGTGGGTACCGGCGTGACGGCATACCTGGGAGCCCATGTCATGGTNGAGTTTCTTGGCCGGATCTGTGAGCAACCCTGGTGGATAGAAAANCGTAACAAACGACTGAATCAATGAGTCAGCGGGTACTTATTACCGCCGGTGGGGGTGGCATCGGTCGTGTGATGGCGCAGTCCTTCGATGAGGAAGGCGCCAAAGTCTGGATTGTGGATAACTCTGCTGACGCATTGTCCGGTTGTCCCAATCATTGGCACAAAAGCTGTATTGATGTGACCGATGAGTCGTCGGTATCCAGTCTCTTTGACGAACTCAAATCCCAGTGGGGCTCACTCGACACACTGTGCTCCAATGCCGGCATTGCAGGCCCCGGGAACCCCGTCGAAGACATTGCGCTCGAGGACTGGCGGGCTTGTGTTTCCGTCAGTCTAGAAGGTGCATTTCTCTTTGCAAAATTCGCGGCACCGCTGATGAAGGCACAGCGCTCCGGTGCTATCGTCGTAACCTCCTCCACTGCAGGNATTTTTGGATTCTCCAACCGTTCTCCCTACGTTGCGGCAAAATGGGGAGTCATCGGCCTCACTAAGACACTGGCTATTGAACTGGGTCCGTTTAATATCCGGGCCAATGCGATCTGTCCCGGCCCCGTAGAGGGCGAGCGCATGAACTATGTCGCCCAAAGGGAGAGTGAACAAAAAGGCAAGGCAGCTCGAGAGATTCTGGATGAATACGCCAGCGGCGCTTCAATGAGAAAACTCGTACGCCCGCAGGACGTCGCGGATATGGCGGTATTTCTGGCAAGCGATAAGGCGGCACTGGTCAGCGGCCAAGTGATTGCAGTAGACGGACACACCGAAAACCCGGAACCGCGCGCCTAAGGGCACAAGTATTAGCGCCCGTCAGTAGTCTCTGACCTTCGAAGCACCCTCGTAGAGAATATCTGCCCAGTTGGCATTAGCCTGCGTACGCGCCTTGAGCCCAGCCTCATCCCGGTCCGAGCCAGGACGTGGAAGCACGGCAAAGTTCCCGCCGCTATCACAGCCCTGCACCACCTGGACCAAGTGCTCACCGATCATCTGCCGGGAATCCGGCCCCATATAGGCCTGAAGCGCAATTCCCATCCGGCGCTCATTACTGTGGTTAGGCATCGATCCGTGAACCGTACGCGCATGATGAATGGACATCTGCCCGGGACGGAGAATGAGATCAACCGCCGCGGCTTCATCAACTTCAGCAACGGTCTGCCCGCGTGTCAGGATATTGTTTTCACCAAACGTATCGTGATGCGTCCGGATGCCGTCTTTATGACTGCCGGGAATGGCTTTGATACACCCCAGCTGCGGATTACTCGGTGTCAGAGCCAGCCAAGGCGTGACAAAAGTATGCGGCTCAATACCCATGTAGGTCGCATCCTGATGCCAACTTACAAAACCTGCGCTCTTGGGCTCCTTGAAAAAGAGTACGGTGCCGTAGAGCAGGATGTCCTCACCTATCAGGTCGGCCACCGCTCCGACAATTACCGGGTGATGAGCCACCTCGTCCACGCAGGTAAAAGCAAGATGAGTATTGTTGCGGTTAGTCGGGCCTAAGTCTTCCGGATAGGCAGCCTCAGCAGCTTCGACCCTGAGTTTCAGGGCATGCGCCTCATCCTCAGCCATGACATCGATCGGCGCACAGTAGCCGAACTCGTGGAAGTGATCCACCTGTGCTTGTGTGAGAACCTCGGGCATTGATCAAACCTGGCTACGCTATTCCAACGCGACCGACTGTTGGCGCTTAAGACAGTGAACAATACTGTTTCCACTCTGTTTAACTAGATATGGACGCGAACCGACCTTAACTCACGGCGACATCCAAAAAACTTTCAGAAGCGTTTGCAAGCCAAAAAGGTCCAGAATCCTAACCGTTACCAAATTCCGTAAGGATCTAATTATGTCGTTTGATTCCATCATTACTTTTCTGCCCACCCGGGACCTGAAGCAAACGGCGCGGTTCTACGAAGATGTTCTGAAATTGGAGTTGGCCCTCGACCAGACCCGCTGCCGCATCTATCGTGTTGCCCAAGGGGGCTTTGTAGGTTTTTGCCTGAAAGATGAAATCAAACCACACGATGGCGTGATCCTGACCTTGATCACGGAAGAGGTTGACCACTGGCAGACTCTCCTGACGGAGCACGAGGTAGCGATCGAAACGCCGCCTGTCTTCAATCCCGAATTTCAGATCTACCAGATGTTCCTGAGAGACCCCAACAGCTACCTGATAGAAATTCAGCGCTTTGAAGACCCTCAATGGAATGTCAAATCCTGACCCAAAATCAAGGTACGATATACCCCTTGAATTGATTTCGAACGAACAGGAGATGGTCCTGATGACTGATCAGTGGTATCGATTCGATATTGACCGCAAGTTGTTGAAGTCACTTTCGCNGCGNACGAACTGGCATGGCCTGGTNTACCTCNTNTACTTCATCGCNCTCCTCACCATCACGGGGTTTCTAGCGCTTTTGTCTGTGGGAACACTATGGAGTATCCCGGCGTTCTTGCTTTATGGAGGCATCTGGGTTTTCGCCACCAGCGTGGTTCACGAAACCTCGCATGGAACGGCCTTTCGTAACCGGGCCCTCAATGAGACCGTGTTCTTCCTCTCCGGATTTATGGTCCAGCANACATCCTGTCTGGCGCGTTATACCCATGCCCGACATCATTCTCATACTATGCTAGTAGGAGAGGATCCCGAGATCCTCCTAACCAATCCGATGACCTGGCGGGACTTCATCGTTAAGGAACTTATCGATCTCGGTAGCATTTGGTACTTCGTGAAGGCAATTGCGGCCCTCGCAATCGGCCGTCCNACCCANGATGCCNCAGACTGTATTCCTGCCGCTGCTATGCGCCGCGCTGTTATTGAGGCCCAGGCCTATATGCTGGGGTATCTCGCGATCATCTTCTGGTCTCTTGCCGCACAGTCCTGGCTACCGGTTCTGATGCTAGTCCTGCCGAGGGTTTTCGGAGCACCCGTCCACGGGGTTATGCTCGCGACTCAACACATNGGTATGGCGCAGGATATCCCAGACCACCGCCACACGACCCGGACAATGATAGTCAATCCGGTATTGCGGATGCTGTACTGGAACATGAACTACCACATTGAACATCACGTCTTCTCGCAGATCCCGTTTCACGCTCTGCCTGCCCTGCACGAGGCGGTTCGCGATCAGTGTCCACCACCCACCCAGGGTATCGGGCGAGCTCTCATCGAGATCGCAACCACTATCAATCGTCAGCGCCAGGAACCTGCTTACACTACACCAAGGCCGCTGTCTGGTATGAGTTCGGCTTAAGGCTTTCGCTCCGGTGCAGACTCCACAACNACAACTGNGCCCAANNCCAAACCAGTAGCACCATGGGCCTTTCAAGAAAAANGGCACTGGTAACCGGCGCAGGCGGCGGCATTGGTCAGTCGATTGTTGCAGCTCTCAAGGCTCAGCAGGTCACCGTTGCAGGCACAGACCAGACCGCCTGCCCACTGTCNGATNTCTCNATTATCGGGGACTTAACNGACTCCACATTTTGTGATGGACTGCCTCAGGAAGCGGCTCGACAATTGGGCGGCTTAGACATCGTCATCAACAACGCGGGTNTCATCCGCCGGGGNCCGATTACCGAGGCAACGGACGACGACTACGNCNCCTCCTTCGCCGTCAACGTCGAAGCACCGTTTCGGATTTGTCGTGCNGCCATNCCGATNCTGGCTGAGGCCGGTGNTGGCGCCATCGTTAATGTCGCCTCCTGCTGGGGAGTNCACCCGGGACCCAATCACCCGATCTACTGCATGTCCAAAGCGGCTGTTGCATCGATGACGCAGTGTCTAGGGCNCGATCATGCGCATCAGGGAATCAGGATCAACGCCGTCTGTCCCAATGAGGTGGACACGCCGATGCTGCGCTCGGGCTTTGCGTCCCGGGGAATGGATTCCGACACAGCGATCGCATCTCTGAATGCTTCCGTGCCTTTAGGGCACATCGCGCAGCCGCAGGAGATCGCCGATGTCGTNGTCTTTCTTGTATCAGAAAGTGCACGGTACATCTGCGGCACCCTGGTGGAAATCAACGGCGGTAAAGCCGTTCATTAGGTCATGGGCAAAGTTGCACTCATCACNGGAGGCCGAAGTGGGATCGGTCTTGCCTGCGCGCNAAAACTTTCACAGAACGGTTATGACGTTGTTACGGCGCAGCGCTCGCCAGCCGTGGACTTTTATACCATCGAAGCCGACTTTTCAGAATCTGAAACACCCCAGAAGGTCATCCAGCAGGTAATCGATCGTCATGGCCGCCTGGACGTGCTCATCAACAATGCCGGGGTCATGCTTGAAGATACGGTCGAAGAGATGTCGCTTCAAGATTGGAACCGCACGCTCCACATTAATCTCACGGCACCGTTTCTATTGATCAAGCATGCCACGCCTCATCTGAAAGGCAATGGTGCAATTGTCAATGTCGGCTCCATCGAAGGGCTCGGATCGAATCCCCAGCACGCGGCCTACTGCGCCTCCAAGGCAGGTCTGCATGCCCTGACCAGAGCGGTGGCAGTCGATGCCGGCCCGCAGGGCATCCGCTGCAACGCTATTGCTCCGGGATGGATCGACACCGAACTCAATGAGGAATTTATCGAATCAATGACCGACCCGAAGGCCTTCCGAAAGCAGATCGGAAAGATTCACCCCGTGCGCCGCACCGGCAAACCAGAGGAAGTGGCGGCGCTCGTTGCGTGGCTGGTGTCTGATGAGGCGTCGTTTGTAACCGGCCAGGTCTACCCCATTGACGGTGGTCGGCTCGCCCAGTTGCCGCTGCCGTAGAGTCGAAATCTGGCCCATTAATCGATCATCATCGCCACCCGTTCCTAAAATTGTTGAAAAAGAGATAAACGTTATGCAATCACATGCACGGGTCGTTNTCGTCGGAGGCGGATGCGTNGGCGCCAACATTCTTTACAGCCTGGCGCATCGAGGCTGGACTGATACCTGCCTCGTCGAGCGGACGGAACTTACCGCGGGTTCCACCTGGCATGCAGCCGGGTTGATCCCACTCTATTCCTTTTCCTATAAGTTTGGCCGGCTGATCCAGAAAACCATTGATCTCTATGAGGNGCTTGAGGTGGAGACCGGTCAAAACATCGGTTGGCATAAATGCGGCCAGTTACGGATTGCCGAATCCGCCGACCGNATGGATGAGTACCTCAATTACGCCTCGATTGCCCAGACGCAGGGGGTCCGGGCCGAAATCCTCAACCCTGAACAAACTGTTGATCTCTGGCCGCTGATGCAACGCAGNNCNAACCTGCTGGGAGCNGTNTATAACCCGGATGACGGTCACATTGCACCGGCCGATGTCACCCAGGCCCTCGCCAAGGGAGCAAAACAGCTCGGCGCCAACATTTATCTCAACACCCAGGTCAATACCATTGACGTACTCCCCTCCGGCGAGTGGAAAGTCAGCACCAACCAGGGCGACATTGTCTGTGAGCACGTGGTCACGGCGACGGGAAACTATGTCCAGCAAACCGCAAGAATGTTGGGCATGGAACTGCCCAGTTTTCCGATCCTGCACCAGTACTGGGTGACCGAAACCGTACCCCAGGTTCGTGAACGCAAAGATCGGGGACTCCCTGAAATGCCGGTGCTGCGCAACGAAGCGATCAACGGCTATGTCCGCGAGGAAAGGGACGGCCTGATGTTCGGCCCGTACGAGCGCCCGGCGAACCTTGAGCACTTCGCGCGCGACGGAGTGCCCGACTGGTTCGGCGCGGATCTGTTGCCTGAAAACATGGAAGCGGTCGAGGAAAACTGGACCGCNGCGCTTGAGCTTGTTCCGGTACTCGGAGAAGTNGGTATCCAGGCGAACGTACGCGGGCCGATCTGCGCCTCTCCNGATAACCTTCCGCTNTGTGGTCCGGCTTGGGGCAAGCGTAATCTGTGGCTCGCTGAGAGTTTCACCGGCGGTCTTTTGATGGGCGGCGGTCTGGGCTCAGAGCTCGCCAACTGGATTGTTGACGGTGAGCCGCATATCGATCTCGGCGAAGTGGATCCGAGGCGTTTTGGATCCTATGCCAACACGGTCTACACCGGGCACAAGAATAAAGAGGCTTTTGGCCACAACTTCGGCATTCACTATCCCGGCTACGAGTGGCCCGCGGCTCGCCCCGCGAAAATGATGCCCTGTTATGACCGGCTGAGTGCTGCCGGCGCTGTCTGGGGCGCCGTATACGGATGGGAGATTCCCCTGTGGTTTGCGCCGGAAGGTGTCGAAGCGCGGGATGTCTGGAGTTACCGCAGCTTCAACTCGATGCCGCATATTGGTGCCGAGTGCCGGGCGGTACGTGAATCCGTCGGGCTTTTCGAGATGACCCCCATGGCCAAGTTCGAAGCAAGTGGTCCCGGGGCGGAAGACTGGCTGAACCGTATCCTCGCCAACCGGATGCCAAGAAAAATCGGTGGAATCGTGCTGGCGCACCTTTTGACCCATAAAGGCACCGTTCGCTCGGAATTCACCGTCACTCGCCTGGGCGAGGCGCATTTTTTCCTCGTTGGCACTCCCCGGGGTGAGCGCCATGATTTTGACGTGCTGCAAAAATCACTGCCGGCAGATGGCAGTGTTCGCCTCACCAATGTAACTGCCGAGCGTGGCGGCCTAACCGTCGTCGGACCCAACGCCCGGGATCTGCTAAGTGGACTGGTCGATGGGGACCTGGGTAACGATACCTTCCCCTGGATGAGTGCTCAATCAGTAACCGTGGGACTCGCTTCCGACGTAAGAATGATGCGCATCAACTACGAAGGCGAGCTCGGCTGGGAGTTATACCACCCGATTGCCTACAACCTACATCTCTTCGAAGAGATCTGCCGCGCAGGCGAAGCCCATAGTCTCAAGCACTGTGGTTACCGGGCTATTGAGTCACTGCGTCTTGAGAAATCCTACCGCGCAATCTACCGAGACCTTGATCTTGAACATACCGCCCTTGAGGCCGGCTTGGACCGCTTTATCAAATGGGACAAAGAAGACTTCACCGGCCGCGAAACCCTCCTGCGTCAGCGTGAATCCGGTCTTGAACAAAAGATAGTCACTCTCAAAGTTGAAACCGTAGACGCCGATGCGTGGATGAACGAAAGCGTGTTCTGTGACGGCAGACTGGTTGGACGCATCACCTCAGGCGCCACCTCGCACCATATCGGTAACTGTCTGTCGATGGCTTACGTCAATATCGACCAGGCAAAAGTCGGCACGGCTCTTGAAGTCCAGGTTCTTGAGCGCCGGGTCCCGGCGACTGTGATTGCTGATTCACCCTATGACCCCGAAAACCAGCGACTACGCATATAAGAAACGACAGATAACAAAAAAACCCAACACCAGAGCGTCGATAAAAATGGAAGAGGAAGTCCAGACCCGTAAAGGCGGCCGTGCAGCGCGCCGCGCCAAGCGGCTCAATGCGCCGATTATTCATCATCCACCGCTGATGACGAATGTGCCGCTATACGAAGTTGCCAATGCTGAAGGTGTCGAGCAGATTCACGAAACGGCGATGCGGATCGTTGAGGAAATTGGCGTTGAGTTCCGTGAAACACAGGCGATTGACACCTGGAAGCAGACCGATGCTGAAGTCGACGGTGAAAGGGTTCGGATCAGCCGTGACGCACTGCTCGAGCTCGTTGCCAAGGCACCTTCCGAGTACATCCATCACGGCAGGAATGCGGAGCGCACCGTTAAGGTCGGTGGGAAATCCATGGTGGTTTCCCCCTCTTATGGTCCTGCCTATATCTATGACCTGGAGGGGGTGCGCCGCCCTGCCACCGTGGAGGATCTCAACAACCTGCAGAAACTGAACCACATGGCTTCAACCGTGCACATCGCGGGTGGCCCGGTTGTGGAGCCCATGGACATCCCTGTACCTCATCGACATTTGCACATGGCCTACAGCGGGTTCAAGTTCTCGGATAAGCCGATCGTGGGGAATGTCACCTCTACCGAGCGGGCGCAGGATACCATCGACATGTGCAAAATAGTTTTTGGCGATGATTTTGCCCAGAACAATTGCTGCACCACTTCTTTAATCAACGCGAACTCCCCGCTGGTCTGGGACGAGACCATGCTGGGTGCGCTGCGCACCTATGCGCAGAACAATCACGCCGTGATGTGTTCTCCCTTCTCAATGGCGGGTGCATCCAGTCCGGCCAGCAATGTCGGAACGATGGCACTGGTCACTGCCGAAGCATTGATGGCAATTGCGTATGCGCAGCTGGTGAGGCCTGGCGCACCGATGCTGTTCGGTGTTCCGGCCATGACTGTGGCACTGAATACCGGCGCGCCGGTACATGGCAGCCCTGACTCTGCCGTCGTGCAGTTTCTTGCGGGACAGATGGCACGACGCTATGAAGTGCCCCATCGCGCCATTGCCAACTGCGCGACCTCCAAATCTGCAGACATGCAGGCCGGGTTTGACTCGATGTGGGGCCTGTTCCCGTCCTTTTTAAGCGGGGCGCAGTGGATCACCATGGCGGGCGGCATGATGGAAGGCACGCTTGGAGTAGGTTATGCCAAGACCGTCATCGACTTTGAGCAACTGGATGCCTTCTATCATTTCTGTCAGGGACCCCGCTACGACGACCTTGAGGAGATCTTTGAAACCATCCAGGACGTCGGTCCCGGCGGACACTTTCTGGGCACAGCGCACACGCGCAAATCAAATCTTTTTATTTTTCCGTCACAGAACAACGTCACCTTCGAGCAATGGGAGGCTGAAGGCCGCCGATCCACCGAACAGGTGGGTCTTGCCAAAGCCCGGGATTGGCTATCGCGCTATGAGGCGCCACCCATCGATCCGACGCTGGACCAGGCACTTCACGAATTCATTGCCCGGCGCGAATCTGAGATTCCGAAAACCCTGGGCTAAATCCCGCCGACTCAGTGGCAGGTTTTGCCGAGCGCCTTTAAACGCCAGTAGTTGTACGGTAGTGGTGTCAAAAACCCCGCGACGAGCATCATTGGGATCACCCACCAATTGAGCATGGCGCCGCCCGTCAACAGTACGTCAACGATGTTCATGGCGACTTCCATCGCCACCATCGAAATCAGCGACATACCCACCGCCGTCCGGAATGCATTGGCGAGCGGCATCTGCCGGGAAAGGACTACAGTCTCAAGTGCGATTGAGGTCAGGATGCCATTGACGATGGCGAGCATCATGATGGCAAGGGTCGACCAACCAATGCCGGTCAACTGAAAGAAAAAGATGGTCCCAAAATCCCCAATAGAGCAGCCCGCGAGGCACCAGAGCGTATTGACTGACGCACGACGCCAAGTGTGATTACATTTCCAGTGGAAATCAGGCGAGATTTCAGCTATCGCCATACCTCACTCCTGGGCGCTCTTTGATCACGGTATCAATTCGCATCAATCGCCAGAATCTTTTTCAACGGGCGGTGCGCCACCGAGAAAAACATTCTCCGAAGAATAATCACAGGGCGCCTCACGCATCTCCAGATGCAGGCCGTCGCCATTCCATGGATGGGCACGCGCCAGTGACTCGTCGAACTCAATGCCAAGACCCGGCGCGGTTGGCGCTTCGATGTAGCCCTCGTTCCAGCGGATGGTATCGCCGATTAACCGGCGATGAAAATCGCCACCGGTCTGGATCGTTTCCACCATCAACAGGTTGGGAATATTGGCGGCCAGCTGAATATTAGCTGCCCACTCAACCGGTCCAGCGTAAAGATGCGGTGCAACCTGCGCATTAAAAGCCTCGGCTATTGCGGCAATCTTCTTTGTCTCCAGGATACCCCCAGAACGGCCGAGTGCAGGCTGCAAAATGGCTACTCCGCCGGTACGCAAAAGTGCCGAAAACTCGGCTTTAGTGGTTAGGCGCTCGCCTGTGGCAATCGGGATTCGGCATTGGCGCGCCACATTGGAAAACTCCAAAAAATTGTCAGGCGGGCAGGGTTCTTCAAACCACAGCGGGTCATAGGGTTCAAGTTCTCTCGCGAGCCGGATAGCACCGGAGGTGGTGAACTGCCCGTGCGTCCCAAACAGAATATCGGCACGAGTGCCGACGGTCTCGCGGATACGCTTGCAAAAAGCAACAGAGCGAGCAATATCACTGAGCGCAGGCTGATGGCCACCTCGCAGGGTGTAGGGCCCTGCCGGATCAAATTTCATCGCGGTGAAGCCCTGCTCGAGCATATGCTGGGCACTTTCGACTGCCATTTCCGGTTCATTCCAGAAGGTTTTTATGTCATGGCGCTCCAGCGGATAAAGATAACTGTAGGAGCGGATGCGCTCATTCATCAGCCCGCCAAGGAGTGCATACACTGGACGCTCGTGCGCCTTACCGAGAATGTCCCAACACGCGATCTCCAGACCAGAAAATGCCCCCATCACCGTGACGTCAGGTCTTTGGGTAAATCCCGAAGAATATGCCCGGCGAAACATCATCTCGGTGTTCTCGGGACTCTCCCCGGCCATGTGTCGCTCAAAGACATCCTCAATGACACCCCGCATGGCCTTTGGGCCGACCGATGCAGAGTACACCTCGCCATAGCCAACGAGGCCATTGCTGGTCGTCAACTTAACGAAAACAAAGTACCGACCGCCCCAGCCTGGAGGCGGGTTGCCGACGACAAAAATCTCAAGATCGGTAAGCTTCACGTTTATCTCGATAGTGCGCTCTACAAGGGGTGTCTATGATAACGCCCGACGCACTCAATCGGCGGGCACCAGTTTTAGTAATTGCCCCTCAGCCGCATCAGTCAATAAATACAAACCCCCTTCGGGCCCCTGTCGGACATCCCGTATCCGACCGTACTCTCCACTCAGTAAGCGCTCTTCGGCTACGACTTGGCCTTTATCCATTTCAAGCCGCACCAATTCCTGAAATTTCAACGAACCAAGAAACAGACTGTTTTGCCAACCCGGAAAATCTGAGCCCGAATAAAAAGCCATTCCAGAAGGGGCAATGGACGGGACCCAATAGTGGACCGGCTGTTCCATGCCATGCTTGTGGGTGCCCTCACCGACCACCTTGGGCAGGAAATACTCTTTGCCGTAACTGATCACTGGCCATCCATAGTTAGCTCCAGCTCTCAAAAGGTTCAGCTCATCACCTCCGCGGGGGCCATGCTCGTGCATCCAGATCAGACCTGATGTTGGATCCTGCGCAAGTCCCTGAGGATTTCGATTCCCATAGGTGTACACCTCTGGCTGATAGGTACTATTTCCGACGAAAGGATTGTCAGGTGGGACAGCGCCATCAGCCAACAGACGCACCACCGATCCAGGGTGTGTTCCNCGGTCCTGCGCCTGAGGGCGCTTTCCTCGGTCACCCAGGGTGGCGAACAGATACCCGTTTGCAAAAAGCAGGCGGCACCCAAAATGCCTGCCGGTTTTATTTTTTGGCACCGCACGNAAAATGACGTCGAAATTCACAAGGCGGTCATCGCGAAAAATCCCACAACCAATTTCGGTGCCGCGACCTGCCTCAGTCTCGGCTACGTATGAGATACAGAGCCGTCCGTTTTGATCAAAACCGGGATCGAGAGCAACGTCCAAAAGGCCGCCCTGATCCCGTTTGTCTGTTATCTCGGGCAAACCCTTAATCGGCTTATCCTGCAGTCGACCTTTTCGTATCAGACGAAGCTCCCCTGAGCGCTCAGTCACAAGAAGATCGCCGTCCGGCAAAAAAGCCATCGACCAGGGNTGATCAAGACCGGAGGCAATTATGACGACNTGAAANGNTGCTTTCAGACTTTGAAAAACCCGCCCTTCNTCGGCTCTGGCTCCCAACCCNGGGGCAAGGAATACAAGAANAANAAGTNCGGGAAGATAAAAACGAATCCTCACTATAAATTTTCTCGGCGATTCAGNNNTNGGTGANTAACTTATGATTTCGATTCAATATTTTCTTCGGGNTTGCAAATCTGATACGGCTAAATTTGGAATCTAAAATTAACAANTCTTACAANGTCACAGAACCATGGNCTTATCTTCAACGATTTAGATATCTAATCAGTGANAATACTTACTTAATTAGTNACTCACNCAGTTAGATAACTGTCAACNGTCCTCACTACTTGCTATGTGAAATCGGTATAATCTTTTTAGTTTTATTAAACAAGAAAATCTGGGGGAATCGTAATGGAAAGTCGTGCCGCCGTTGCTTTTAAAGCTGGGGATCCTCTCTCTATCGAATCTGTAACTGTTGATGGACCAAGGGAAGGTGAAGTTCTAGTAGAGATTAAGGCAACCGGGGTATGTCACACCGATGCCTTCACACTCTCTGGCGCTGATCCGGAGGGACTATTTCCCGCGATTCTGGGGCACGAGGGTGCCGGCGTCGTGCTCGAGGTTGGTAAAGGGGTAACCTCCCTTTCCCCCGGTGATCATGTCATACCGCTTTACACTCCCGAGTGCCGGGCCTGTGACTACTGTACATCAGGCAAGACCAATCTGTGCCAGGCCATTCGGGAGACCCAGGGTCGGGGCGTTATGCCAGACGAGAGCAGCCGCTTCTCNCTAGGTGGTGAAAGNCTACTTCACTATATGGGAACTTCAACTTTCTCAAACTACACCGTCGTGCCAGAAATCGCGCTTGCCAANATTCGCGAAGACGCGCCATTTGANAANGTATGTTACATCGGCTGCGGTGTAACGACNGGAATCGGNGCGGTCATAAACACAGCTAAAGTCCAACCAGGNGATAACGTAGTGATCTTCGGGCTTGGNGGTATCGGNCTCAATGTTTTACAAGGGGCNCGACTTGCAGGCGCTGATAAGATCGTCGGTGTCGACCTCAATCCAAGTCGTGAGGCCCTTGGCAAAAAGTTCGGCATGACGCACTTTGTAAATCCCTCTGAAGTAGAGGGTGATCTTGTGCCGTATTTAGTTGATCTTACTGATGGCGGTGCGGACTATAGTTTCGAGTGCATNGGNAACGTNGAGGTGATGCGNCAAGCCCTGGAGTGTTGCCACAAGGGATGGGGCACCAGCATTATTATTGGTGTCGCACCCGCGGGTGCAGAAATTTCGACACGCCCGTTCCAACTGGTTACAGGGCGGAACTGGCGCGGTACTGCTTTCGGTGGCGCNAANGGNCGNACNGANGTNCCNAANATCGTNGACTGGTANATGGATGGAAANATNAANATNGANGATCTCATCACCCACGTCATGCCACTCGATGAGATCAACACCGCCTTCGACCTGATGCATGAGGGCACGTCCATTCGCAGCGTCGTGACCTTCTAGGGGGCCNCGGACGTGGANTGCATTCAGGAGNTCCNGACATTTNGTGGAACGCAGCNGGTNTTCCGCCACGCGAGTNNNAGNACNCNNTGNGATATGGANTTTGCGGTCTTNGATCCNGCGCCAGAGNNNTCNTCNCCCCGGCCAACGCTGTTTTACNTGTCCGGTCTCACTTGCACATGGGCCAACGTTGCNGAAAAAGGCGGTGCCCANCGNTANGCNGCNGAACACGGNNTCATGNTGNTNATGCCGGACACCTCGCCCCGNGGTCTCNCGCTTCCAGGNGAAGACGACGACTATGATTTTGGCTCGGGAGCCGGGTTTTACGTCAATGCCACNCAGNCACCCTGGAGCGAGCATTATCGGATGTTTGACTATNTAACGCAGGAACTGCCCGGAATCGTGGCGACACAACTTCAGGGAGATGTGCAAAGATTCGGGGTAATGGGCCACTCAATGGGTGGCCATGGAGCACTGATCTGCGCTTTGAAAAAGCCCGATGTATTCCGTTCATGTTCCGCATTTTCACCAATCAGCAACCCGGTCAACTGTCCTTGGGGAGAAAAAGCATTCGGCGGCTACCTCGGTCCCAATCGAGCGGAGTGGGAGCACTGGGATGCCTGTGCGCTAGTCGCACAATCAGACTTTCGCGGTTCGGTCCTCGTAGATCAGGGCGATGCGGATAACTTTCTTGACGAACAGTTAAAGCCTGAGGCGCTGCGCACCGCCTTTGAGAGCGCCGGGAGAGAACTCGAACTGAGAATGCAGTCGGGCTATGACCACAGCTACTACTTCATCGCTTCTTTTATCGGTGATCACATCGCGCACCACGCACGACAACTCAGTTCGTAGAGTCTTTGGTTACAAACTTCTGAACCGCTCTGCGGAGCGGCCGAATCCTTGAAACACATTGTTCTGTTGGGGGGGATTTTTACCCTGGTCGGATCCTTTTTCTTCTCGGCTCAGGATGCGCTGGTCAAATGGCT
Organism: Proteobacteria bacterium TMED61; assembly: GCA_002171735.1. Classification (GTDB taxonomy): domain Bacteria; phylum Pseudomonadota; class Gammaproteobacteria; order Arenicellales; family UBA868; genus UBA868. The sequence goes on from NHDO01000044.1 coordinate 22,697, forward strand.
CTCGACTGATTTCTCACTGCTACAACTGCTGCTGGTTCGCAGCACCATCATGATTCCGGTGTTTGCGCTCATCTGTGTATGGCGCTGGGGNCCTCAGGGACTTGTNACCTCTCGGCCGGGCAGTCATGTGCTCCGCGCAATATTCAACCTGATGGCTTTCTTAAGCTACTACTTTGCGATCACACGAATGCCTCTGGTCGATGCTATCTCGATTGCCTCCGCGTACCCNGTGATTCTTGCCGTCATGTCGGGTGTCATCCTGGCCGAAATGCCGAGCGGTCGCCAGATCATGGCGATCATCGTGGGTTTTATCGGCGTACTCTTTATCATCAAACCCACAGGCGGTGAAGTGGACTGGTTGGGGGCCAGCGCGGCTCTCTTTGGGTGCTTCAGTTTCGCGGCACTGGGTATCTATACCCGGCAGCTTTCCCGAACGGAGTCCTCGGAACTGATGCTTCTGAGCGGAGCCATCTTTATTCTGCTGATTTCACTTATCAGCGCACCATGGACCTGGCAGACACCGAGCCTCAACAGTCTGCTGCTCATGCTGGGTCTGTCCGGCGTNGCACTCGTTGGTCAGTACGCTATCACTAANGGGTTTCGCTATGCGCCTGTGTATCTGGTCGGCGCTCTTGAGTACACCACGCTGATCTGGGCAACCTTGTGGGGTTTTCTGCTATTCGCCGAAGTACCGACCGTGAATGTGGTGTTTGGCGCGGTTCTGGTTGTGTTGAGTGGTCTGGCNGTGGTGCTCGGGGAACGGGCCCGCGCAAAAGAGGNNAATACTTAAGATTCGAGCTTATTGGCGGTGTTGCATACTCCCTACAGATCAGCATCCTAACTGAACGGCAAGATCAACAAAATCCCGGGCGATGTGATCGTAATCACCCTCGGCAACAAGGTTCGACTGTTGATCGGGGCCGTGCTCAAACGGCCGCTCCACGAACGCCGTCCTGAAGCCGCACTGCGCAGCCGCCTTCAGATCATCATTGTGTGCGGCAACCAACATACATTCGCCGGGCGCCAGACCCAGCGCCTGTGCTGACCCAAGATAGGCCTGTGGTTGNGGCTTGTAGGCGCGTGCCACTTCGGCCCCAAGAATGACGTCCCAGGGCAACTGTCCGCGCTTGGCCATATTCACCATCAACGCAATATTTCCGTTCGAAAGGGTTCCGATGACATAGCCCGTCTTCAGCCGCTGAAGACCCGCGACCACATCAGGCCAGGGATCAAGACGGTGCCACGCCAAATTAAGATANGCTGTTTCTGATTCGCTGAGATGATCGACCGAGAATTCNTCAAGCACCTGATCCAGNTTTTTTCGATGTAGTTCATCCAGAGGCACAAAATCAATCTCACCGGACCGGACCCGCGACATGGCCGGCTGGTAGAGCGCGCGCCACCTATCCGCAAAGGTATTACTGTCGATAGACACTCTGTGGTCCGCGAGTGCCGCCTGGACTTCTCTCGCGATCGAAGCACGCCAATCGACCACCGTGCCGAAGACATCAAACAACACGGCACGAAGNGAAACTTGTTCAGAAATCGACTGGGTCATTGTCTCCGATTTGTCTCTAACATTTACCTGGTGTAACGTAACAGCACCCGTTTTGAGTGACTACCTGTCTCTTGCCGGGTTCAGACTAGTCAATCGCGAACATAATGTCCACAAACAAGCCAACCGGGATCGACACCTACAACGCGACCATCGAGCGAATCGAATCTGTCGCCGACGGGCTTTGGATTTTCTTTATCCGGCCAGATACCCCGATCCCGGGTCGGCGGCCGGGGCACTACGTCAGCATCGGCCTGGTGGGGCCGGACGGCCAGAAACTGGTTCGCCGCCCGTACTCCCTGTCGCAGTCCTTGGGCTCAAGGGCTGATCCGGATCTGCTCGAATTGCTGGTCATCCGGGTGCCCGAGGGAGACCTCACGCCGCTCCTGTTTAATCAAGGTGAAGGAAGCCGACTTTTCGTCAGACCGAAGATGGTAGGCACTTACCTGCTGCCTGAACTCCGTCATGACATGACGATCATCCTGGCATCGACCGGTACCGGTGTCGCGCCACATATGACCATGCTGGAGACCTGTATGAAGACCTGCAGGCAGGTCGTCATGATGGAGTGTGTGCGCTATGGCGCCGAACTCGCGTATGCCGGTCAGATCCGTGAATTCCAGAAAACACACCCCAATCTTGTCTACATTTCGCTGATAACCCGCGAAGGCGGCACCAAACGCTATATCCAGGATTATTTCCAGGACGGTATCCTCGAAAAGGAGCACAATGTCACAATTGCGCCGGAGAACACCCACGTCTTCGCCTGTGGCAACCCGGCCATGATCGGAATCCCCAAAGAGGATCGGAAAACCGGGGAGTTATCTTACGAAACCCCCGGAGGTCTAGTTGAAATTCTGACCNGTCGGTACGACCTCAGTATCCACAAAGCCCGGCAGCCCGGGCAGATTCATTTCGAAAAATACTGGTAGGGGCCCGACCAAGCCTCTCTAAGACCTCTTGCCAGGAAACCGCTNCGTTGCAACNCCAGTTACAAAAGTAAAGCCCTTAAAANAATAAAGGCCCCTAATACGGCCAGCGAGCAGAAGAAGACCCGTTTGAACTGCTGAGCCGACAGATGTGCCTGAATGCGCTGACCCAGCGCCATACCAACAAAACCCGCAACGATACCGATCAGCGCCAGTTGCATTACTGCTTCAGGAAACGCACTCTGCCANCCGAAGACCATGGCGAGCGCCACATTAGCCATCAAGAGATAGATACCCATCGCCTGAAAGAGCGCACGGCGGCCGAGGTTGAGCGCCTGGAAATATATCGTCAATGGAAAAACCAGAACACCAGTCAGACCGGTGATCAGGCCTGTGATCAGACCCGTAACTGCACCCGTGATCGGGGACAACCAAGTCTCGCGCTGGCCCGGTTCCGTTGGCTGCCATGCCATAAGGCCGGTAAGGCTATACGCAAGAATCACGCATCCCAGCAATACAGTAGGCCACTGGACATCGATCTGCATCAGAGCACTGGTCGCTGCCACCGTTGAGACAGCGCCGGATAGATACAGAGGCCACAACCGCTTCCACAGACTAGTGAATCTACCTCCACTCAGGGCCTGCCAGAAGTTGGTGACCATCGCTGGCAACACCATCATAGCAATAGCATCAACCAATCCATAAAGCGGGGTCAGTAAGGTAATAGACACCAGCGGAAGACCAAATCCCACGATACCCTTGACGGTACCGGCTAACAGAAAGATCAAACCTGTAATAAGATAAACCTCGATCGATTCCATTGGTTTGGCTACAGTGTCGCGAAAGCGTCGATGTTGTGTCGCGTTAGTGCGGGATTTCTCACTTTGGGATCCGGGCCTGCCATGCGGCGCAGTTGAACCAACTCGAACAAGATAAATTTCTTTGTACTTACGGGTGCGATTGCATCAAACATCTTAACGCCTTTTTATGCTGATCAGAATTCTTGAGGTCATGATTCCGGTGATCGTTGTTGCCGGCCTGGGTTATCTTTACAGTCTGCGCTATCGGACCGACCTCGCGGCAATTAACGCCATCAGCGTCAATGTATTTCTGCCAGCGTTGGTATTCACCGTGATGTCGAGCCAGGATTTCGATCTCACCCGTTACCCCGGACTGGCAATAGCAGCCGCTGCCGTATTCTTTGGTTCGGGGCTGATTGCCTGGCCTATCGCAAATTTCCTTAAGTACGACGTCCGAACCTTTGTGCCCCCGATGATGTTCAATAACTGCGGTAATCTGGGCCTGCCGCTGGCGCTGCTGGCTTTTGGTGATTCCGGTCTGGCGCCGGCTATCGTGCTGCTCATCGTCACTAACCTGTTGTACTTTTCCTTTGGTATTTATATCGTCGACCAGCAGGTGCACTGGCGAAGCGTACTGCTTTCTCCGCCTATCCTGGCCTCGGTCGCCGGCCTCGTTGTAAGTCTTTGGGGTGTTCCCGTTCCCACGATGATCGCAACGCCTATCGCTATGCTCGGGGATGCGCTTATCCCAGTCATGCTATTTGCCCTGGGAATTCGCCTTGTAGATGTCAATCTGGATGACTGGAAAATCGGTCTAATCGCAGCGGTACTGTGTCCACTCACGGCACTGGTGGTAGCACTCGGCATCCAGCCCCTNCTCCAATTGCCCGACGATCAGTTCCGACAGTTGCTGCTTTACTGNGCGCTGCCGCCCGCTGTTCTGGTTTATCTGGTCGCAGAACAGTATCAGCAGGAGCCCCAAAAGGTTGCCGCGATTGTGGGTTTTGGCAACATTGCAGCGATCATAATCGTCCCCGCCATGCTGCCTTTTGTCCTGCCAGTCGGGTAGTAGATGCAGCGCCGACGGGGTGTCGCGCGGAGGCTGGCGGGAAAGTGATCCGCTGGCTAGACTCGCTCAAAAATCCCGTCGACCTGACTAATACATGCAAGACTCTCAAGCTCCACAGCAAAAGCACGCTCGCGTGAAGTNAAGTGACAAAGTCTGGGACTTTTTCGTACTGCTGCTTTTAGGGGTTGTCTGGGGGCTTTCATTTTCACTAGCGCGGATGTCGACCGAAACGGGTTTGCATCCACTCACCATCAACTACTGGACCTGCCTCATCAGCGCCGTGATGCTGATTGCCTACTGCATCATTGGCAGGCAACCGCTGCCGCTTCAGAGAAATTTCATCTTTCTCTATGTTATCTGCGGCATCCTCGGCTCGGTCATTCCAGGTACGTTGTACTTTTATGCCGCCTCTCACGTCAGTGCAGGCGTGCTGTCGATTACCATCGCAATCGTACCACTCGCCACATTTGTCGGTGCGGCACTTTTCAAAATTGAAAAGGCGTCGCTATTGCGTGTGATGGGNGTTTTCTTGGGTATTTTTTCCATCATCCTGCTGGTCTTGCCGGACACCAGCATTCCCGATCCGTCTGCGACTCTTTGGGTGCTGATCATGGTGATCGCGGCAACCTGCTACGCAATTGAAAACCTGGTGATCGCGGCACGTATGCCGCCGAAAGTGAATGTTTTTGTGGTNGTGACCGGAATGATGGTAGCAGCCACCATCATGNTGACGCCGGTAATGTGGATAACCGACACGTTCGCCTGGATGTCNTGGCCNCTGGATAGATCAGGTTGGGCCATCGTATTAATGGCTGGGATCAACGCAACAGCCTATGGAGGATTTTATTANCTCGTTGTGCGCGCCGGTCCGGTCTTTGCCAGTCAGACCGCCTATATCGTGACGCTGGCTGGAGTGTTATGGGGGATGGTGATCTACAGGGAAACCCACTCGGCGTGGGTCTGGGCATCACTCGTGGTCATGTTTATTGCGCTTTCGCTGGTCCGGCCACGGGAAACACCNGATNCCTCCTGAGACTTTCTACGGCAACCCGCCCTGGAACAGCACCAGTCCCCAGAGCCCAAGCATCACCACGCCGAAATAGAGCACTACCCCGATCGTCACGGCCCGGACCCGGCGCCATCGCTGACGCGTCTGAACCTTGCGCAGCCGAAAACTCTCCATCGGCGCGACCAGCGGAACAAAACCATCCGCTGGAGGTATCGATTCATCCGCCACCGAGCCGATACGAATATATACGCCGTCGGAAAGCTGATAGCAGGCGTCAAATTCGGCCAGTACCAGACGCAGTAGAGACTCTGGGAGGGAGGGAACAGCCGCCTTCAGCCGATGGGTTAACTGTTTTCGGTAGACCGACCAGTTGGGATGCACGCTGTCATAGAGNCGGTCTGGTGCCGCCTCCAGCGCATGCTCCATCCAGTGTACAGCAGCTTTAACGTGAGCCTCGCTACGGTCGTTGCGTCGCCCGAAATAGACCGCAACCGCAATCAAACCTACACCGATCCACACGGCATATTCAATCAGGGTAACGCCGATAACAGCCAGGGTATCAGTCATTTATGAACAGANTCTTCGTTTGACCGCCACTACCGGGCCCCAAGACTTATTCTGATTACCNAGTACCAATTGAGATGATCTTATTTGACCCGCTCGGTAATTTTGAGGGAACAACATCCATCTTCCCCAGGCTGCCAGGTTTGGATCTTTAGTTCAAAACCTGCTTCATCCATAGTCCCAACATCCATCGCGGACGCACAATAGAGTAACAGGCNCAACTCTCGTTCAGTGACCTCTGCGCTTTGCCACGCCTCTTTTAAAGGACACTTACGCATTTTAAGTTCAAGANCTTCGTCATCACATCGAACCTCCTGTGGATGAAACATTACACCACCGTCAGGTACGTAGGCGAAAGCATTGCATAAACCACGAAAATTCCGCGGCGCGAANCTTTTCAGTNACTTTCCGAAAGCTCTCCCGCGTTTCTCAAGTGCCGTGCGAAGTATGTCCGTCGCTTCTTGCTCGCCACGCCGGTGGCTGATCTCACGAAAAATATCAAGATAAATGAGTGCGCGCTCTTTATTAGCATCATGAAGCGCATGTTGCAGGTCATCGTTGTTCATATCAGATTCGCCGTTTTTGTCGTTTGCCACTCACTGNCATACCTTGCGCCATTGGTCGTTAAAAAGAAAATCAGNCACTCTTGCTAAATCACAAGAATAGTTCACCACTCTAGACAGACTTAACTAATCGCACTGCTTGGTTTCCAACCCTCTTTGCCTGCCTTATCCCCTTGGATACAAGGTAACCCCGAACTCACAGGGGACCGAAGTCTCGCATTATCAGCCTACGATCGGGGTGAGGCTTCAGTCCCTGAACTCTGGCTCCTCGCGATCCAGAATAGCAAGAATCTCGCTCAGATGACGGTCACCCTGGGATGGGTAAGCATCGAGTTGACGGGCAGTCTTCTCTGCCACCTCATCTGAAAGCACGCGAAGCGGTTGACCGGTTTGCAGCGCCTGGATGTAATTCCGTGCAGCAGTTTCGAAGTAGAAAAGCCGGTTGAAAGTGTCGGCAACCGTCTCGCCAATCACCATCACCCCATGGTTACCCATGATCATGGTCTTGTGATCAGGGTTCGCCAGTAACTCAGCACAACGCTCACCCTCATCGGTCAAGGCCAAACCACCATACTCCTCATCGATCACATAGCGGTTGAAAAAGATCGCGCTGTTTTGGTCGATCGGTGGAAGCCGGCTATCCGTGAGACTTGCGAGCNCCGTGGCGTACTCNGGATGTGCATGCATGACGCATCGCGCATGCCGGCAGTGCCGATGAATTGATCCATGAAGCCCCCAGGCGGTCGGATCCGGTGCGTTGGGCATATCCATCGTAGTTGCGTCGTTGGCATCTATCAGCAGCAGATCNCTTGCGCGGATGCGAGAAAAATGCANCTGGTTCGGATTCATCAGGAACTGGGTGCCTTCTTCATTCACCGCGAGCGAGAAATGATTCGCTACGGCCTCATGCAGGTCCATCCGCGCAGCCCAGCGAAAAGCCGCGGCTAGTTCGATCCGCTCCTGGGTAAACGGCTGCTCTTGTTNGATCGCTCGTACCTGACTTGCCATTGCTTCGCTCCGCTTAAGGTTTGCTCAAAGAAACCGTGGTTAGGACTCGGGGCGCTGCCAGCCCTGACCGCTTCCGCATCGCAGACAGCGTTGGTTCATAAAGATCTCCTCCCAGTCAGCATCCGCTACCATGTAGTCTAGAATGACCCGCAAGGCCTTGGAGGTGCTGCGAAAGCCGTATGTTTCTTTCGCATATTCAAGCATCTCTACCGTATCCTGATGCAACTCCACCTCAAGGGTGGTTTTCTTACCCATCGCCATCTTCTACTCTCTCCAAAATGCGCCCTAAAGCGCTCATGGTAGCACCCATCGGGCCAGGAGTTCATCCCTTGTCGCAGGCGCTCAGTTCCGAAGTTTGATCATCTTTCCAAGTTGGGCCATCATTGCCTCCCTCGTGTCGCGATAGATGGAGATTTGATTGAAACTTACCCATGTGGACTATCAATGTGATGGCCCCGTTGCCGTTATNTGTCTCAACCAACCCGAATCCGGAAACACCCTTTCGAGGCAGATGGCTCTGGACCTTTTTGCTGCGGCAGATCACGTACAAAATAACGATAGCATCCGCGCGGTGGTATTCAGCGCGCATGGCCCGATGTTCAGTTTCGGTGGGAATCTTAAGGAATTTCAATCGTTCGGAAGGGATCCGGAAAAACTGATCACCGTTGCTGATCAGTGGCACAAGGCGCAGCATATTTTGCTGACGATGCCCAAGCCGGTCGTGGTGGGGGTCAATGGGATGGCAGCCGGCGGGGGCGTCCCCATGACTCTGGTCGGCGATATCGTGCTGGTGGATGAAACTGCCCGGTACCGTCTGGCGTACACGGCTGCGGGTCTTAGCCCCGATGGTGGGTCNACNTGGCTGCTGCCCCGNCTGATCGGGCTTCGGCGGGCACAGGANCTCATTTTTGAAAACCGAGAACTTTCGGCTACCGAAGCGGTGGAGTGGGGACTCGCCACACGGACCGTTCCCGAGGGCACNGCACTAGAATCTGCAGTNACCCTCGCNCAGGGGCTTGCCAAAGGCCCCACTCAGGCCTTTGCCTCCTCCCGACGTATGCTGAANGCAAGTTTCNACAACGACTTCATNACGCAAACCGACATGGAGACCCAGGAAATCGGTGCCAATATGACGGGCGCCGATGGTCAGGAAGGGCTGGACGCCTTTATCAATAAACGCCGGCCCACATTTACCGGTCGACACTGACTGGCTATCCGCTGTGACCATGCGCTGGGATTTTTCTGATCAGAACGTTCTTGTAATCGGCGGGAGTAGCGGAATCAATCTTGGTATCGCGCAAGGCTTTGCCGAGGCTGGCGCAAAACTTGGGGTCGTCAGCCGATCCCAGGAAAAAGTGNATGCCGCTGTGAGGACACTTTCCACGCAGACCGAGGCCATNGGCTTCAGCGCCGATGTCCGTGATTACGAAGCCATCGCTANCTGNAGTCACGATTTCTGTGAACACTTCGGTCCAATCGATGTTCTGGTCTCAGGCGCAGCTGGCAATTTTCCTGCCCCCCTAACGGGTATGTCCGCGAACGGCTTTAAAGCNGTAATGGATATCGACCTGCTAGGAACCTTNCATGTACTGCGAAGCGCTCACGCTTTTCTGGCAAAACCCGGCAGCACNGTAATCAATATCTCGGCACCACAAGCATTCCAGCCAATGGAGATGCAGGCCCACGTCTGTGCCGCCAAAGCCGGTGTCGACATGCTGACCCGGGTGCTGGCCATGGAATGGGGATGCGACGGTGTTCGGGTCAACTCCATCGTTCCGGGTCCGATTGCAGACACCGAGGGAATGGCTCGTCTTGCCCCGACCCGGGAAATCCAGAGGGCGGTGACTGAATCCGTACCGCTCGGCCGGCAGGGAGCAAAAGAGGACATTGCAGCCGCCGCAATGTTTCTGGCATCTCCCGCGGCGTCATACATCACGGGGGTCATTCTGCCGGTCGATGGAGGCTGGTCGCTCGGTGGGGTTGCTTCTCTCGGTAGTGCACTCAAATCAGTAACGTCGTCGTGACCAAGTCTTCCTCACGGGCAACACGGGATTCGTCGGCACTCGATTCCCGTCTTGCCCGCAACTACGGCGAGAAAAACAGCGACGAGGTGCGCCTCACCTACCGCGACTGGGCGGATGCCTATGACAGCGAACTTCTGGATGAGTTCGGATACCAGGCGCCTAATGCTGCAGTCGAGACCCTGCACAAACGTCTGCCGTCACTAGACAGTGTCATCCTTGACATGGGTTGTGGCACAGGCCTTGTCGGTGAACTGCTGCACAACCTTGGGTATCGTGACCTAGACGGCCTAGATCTGTCACCGGAAATGCTGGAGAAAGCGACAGCCCGGGGTNTCTATCGCACTCTCGGCGAAGCGGACCTGACAGAAACACTTGAGATTGAGCGGATCTATGACGCGGTAATCTGCGTGGGCGTTTTTTCGCATCAGCGCAATCAGGCCTTCGATCTGGTTAAACTCTTCGCGGGCCTAAAAGCCGACGGGGTACTGGTCGCCACCGTTAACGGCAANGGCTGGTGCGACATTGGTTGGGAGACGCTGCTTGAACAAAGCGAGCGCAAGCATGGGTTTCAGATCGAAGAGATTTTAGATATCCCTTATCTCACCCGACAGGATATCCCGGGAAAGCTCCTGGTGATTCGCCCGAAACCGCAATCCAGGTAGGTGTCCCGAACGCCATGACGAGTGCATGGCCCCTAAAGCGCCCTGTCGCCCGGGTGATATTCAAGCAGATGCAAGTGCCGTATGATCCGACAGCTGTGAGCCTGGCCCCGCTTGTCTGAATGATTTGACGCTCTCCTCCGNTAACCGTCGTNTCGGTATACCGCTGGTTCTGCTTGCTGGNATTTTCTGGAGCACATCNGGCATCCTCTACCGGCTGATCCAGGAAGCCACTCCCTGGCAAGTGTTGTTGTACCGCTCCCTCGCGCTGATGGCAGCATTGAGCCTATGGCTCGGTTGGCGTTATCNGGGTCAGGTGCGCGAGACCCTCGCCCGAGCCGGCCTTCCAGCACTAGTGGGNGGTTTGTGTCTCGGCACGGCTTTTGCCGGCTATATNCTGGCTCTNGAATACACTACTGTGGCTAATGCAATGTTCTTGCTTGCAAGCGCCCCGTTTTTTGCCGCGCTTGCCGGCTGGGTCATACTGGGCGAACGAATCGCCGCNTACATGTGGACNGCCATGNCCTTGGCCGCTGTCGGTATNTGCATCATGGCTGGAGAAGAACTGTCGGTTGGAAAAGGTCTTGGNGAAGGATTCGCGCTGGNAGCAGCGCTGGGCTTTGCGGGGCTTNCTATATCGCTCCGGATGCGAGCCGGTACTGACAAGCTCATCACGATCTTTCTTGCCACCCTGGTCGCATCTCTCTACGGGTTCGCAGGAATCGGTTTTTCTGGATGGGAGTTCTCCATCCCCTGGGTGGATCTAGTGAACTGCTTGGGCATGGGGTGGTTCCAGATNGGACTCGGCTTCGCGCTCTTCACTGCCGGCGCCAAACATCTGCAGGCCGTGGAACTCACTCTCTTGTCGATGACCGAAGTCATTGCCGGACCCATCATCGTGTGGATGGGTATCGGGGAGATCCCTTCGGAATCATCTATCACNGGGGGNGCATTGATTCTTGTGGCGATCACACTGATGGCGCTGATAGGCGCGAGGGCGTCGGGTCGGACGCCCCCGTTTGAAGCACCNATTTCNTAGGCGCNANGTACGCGCATCAATCTNACGCAAAAAAAACGGCTGGGAGTGCGGGTGACACTCACCAGCCGTCCCCTGAAGAGGATGTTCAGTCGGCCACATCGATGATGTTAGGCATTTCCTTAACGTCGTTGTGAAACATCTCACCCATTTCGCCTAGCGTTTCGATAATCGCCTCAGGGCTGTTGGCCTTCCACCAGCAGTACATCGCCATTTCATCCTCGCCCGCATTCCAGTTCATCTGGAATGAAGCGTTGTCGTTCTTCATCTGCGCACGGATATCGTCCGGAGTCATATCCTGANCCATCGCGAAGTATTGCTGACGAATCTCTTCAGATTTAAAAGTATGGATAACCATATAGTCTTTCATTTCACTCTCCTCCGGTGTATTGATGTTTGCAGTCGGGTGACTTTAGCAAATGATTTCTTTTGTTTCATGGCCAGCACAAGACATTCAGATGGATTCCAAAAACAAGTAATTTTTCAGGATCGGATCAACTGCGCATCTTGTCAAAGGCTTTTATGTCCGGATCCATCGGCGTTGAGCACAGCCTGCGGCTGGCGTAGACGTTTGCCTGGGGCTGAAACCAGTCAGCCGATTCGATNAGCCCNACCCGAACTCCAAGGCGCGATGGAGCCTTGCTGTTGCTGTGATAGACGTGCGACCCGCACCGGGGACAGAAGTGGCGGGTCATGGTGTTGCCCAGATCGCTTAGGNTTTCGTAGACGTGCGTTTCTCCGGAGATGTTCAAATCCGCCTCNTCCACGAATGCAAAAGACGCGTAAACACTCCCGCCCGNNCGCCGGCAGTCATCACAGTGGCAGTTGGCCTGGAACATTGGTTTACCCACACATTCAAACGACACGGCACCACACAGGCACTGCCCTCGGAAGCCTTCAGTCATAGCCCCATCCTTGCTGTTAAAAAGTGAATTTGGCTAACAAGGTTCGCCGATTAGCCAAGCTTTTTCAAGTATCTCATCTCCGCATGGACGGCAAACGAAAAAGTGTCCCGATCACGTCATAGCGCCGAAGGCGCTATGCGCGAGAAATTAAAGATTCGAGTATCATGACTTTTCTTAAAACCACGATTTATCTTCATGACAGACTTTATCCGGGTAGACGCCCACGTTCATCTTTATCGCTCAACAGAAGAAGGACAGACCGAGAAAGCAGGATACGAGGTCTGGGAATACGGTGAACAAGCCGAGGTTCATCAGACCGATTGTGTCGGCACCCTCGACGAACTGCTGGTGCAGATGGAGGCCACCGGTATATCCAAGGCAGTGATCGTCAATCTCTTCTCTGCCAAGGTTAACCGGCAACTGGCAATCGACGCGCTNCCGTNCGGATTGACCGAAGCCGAAACGCGCNAACGACTCAGAGACATTGATGNCCGGATCATCGANGAATTGATCGCGTTCAACCGGTGGAACTGTGATATCGCCCAAAAACACCCGGGACTTGCACCCTTCATTGCAGCCGATGTGAATGCCTTTGAAAGTTCAGTCTGCGCNCAGCACGTGCGTGACATGGTGGAGGATCACGGCGCAGCGGGGGTCAAACTACATGGCGCCTTTCAGGGCTTTGATATGTCTGATGAGCGCCTATGGCCGGTATACGAAACCTGCCAGGAACTGGCAATCCCGATCATTGCGCACTCCGGTCCCGATAATGACCGCAAGGGTTTTGCTGAGCCGCGGGCATTCGCAAATATGCTCAAGGCGTTTCCCCATCTTCGTATGGTGGTTGCCCATCTTGGCGGTGCCACCTGGAAGCAGACGCTGGAAATTGCGCAGACGTTCCCCAATGCCTATTTCGACTGCTGTGAAATAATCGAGTGGACGAANAGCACACACGGGCCCACCGATGAACAACTCGCCCAGATGATCATTGANATTGGTCCCGAGCGGGTGATGATGGGTTCCGACTTTCCCTGGTACGACCTGGATCACTCAATTGACCGCGTATTCAGCCTACCTTTGCTCTCACAGGAACAAAAGGAGCGGATCATTGGGGCTAATGCGGTTGATATTCTCGGGTTNTAGGAAGCGAAACACCGNTTCACCGTTCCAGACCNAAATGGGCGCTCGGCATGTCCCGCACCTGCCGGCGNAGATAGTCCTCCCGGTTATGNTCCGGCCCAAACCGCTTCAGGCTGTATCGACTTAAATCAAGACCGGGATCACCCTCCACAATCCAGCGCGCCAGCGCTCCGCCCATCCCGCCGGAACGGGTCACACCTGAGGAACTGAGTCCGGCAAGGACAAAATAGTTCTTAAGCTCCGGCGCTTCATCCAGATGCGCCTCGGCGTCCGGCGTAAAAGATTCGGGGCCGTTTACAAGAGTTCGGATTCCACAATCGGCGAGCGCCGGAATCCTGTGAATACCCTGCTCCATGTAAGGCATGAACTGGTCCCAGTTCTCGTTCAACAGAGCAAACTCAAATGGTGCCGGCAGGTCACTCAAGCGCACGGGCAGTGCATCACGATCAAAACANCCCACCAACAGGCCGCCNACTTCCTCACGGCCATAGATCAGGCCGTCAGGATCCCTAAAGGTGGGCATATCCGGATAGACGTCATCGAGAGATTCGGTCAGCGCGTAGAAATGCTCCACCGCATAAAGCGGGATATCGACATTGTTTCTCAGACCAAGATCGCGCGCCCACATGCCCGCACAATTTACAACCACCTCACACCGGATCAGNCCTTGATCAGTCTCCACACCGGTGACGGTATCGGCCTGAGTGACTGCCTGCTTCACCTCGACACCTTCCAAGAACTTTGCCCCNCTCTGCTTTGCCTCNCGGCAGTACGCGGCCGTCAGTGCGGTGGGNTCAACACGGCCATCTCCCGGACTCCACAGTGCGCCCACCAGGTCGTCCGTTTTCATGGCCGGGAGTTTCTGCTGCACTTCCGCCGGAGAGATCGACTNGACGGGTGTGCCCTGCTTACGCAGTGTTCGNATAATCGTATCAAATTCCTGAAAACGTTCTTTNGTGCCTGCAAGCATGACCCGNCCGCACGGACGCCATCCAATGGCATGTCGTTGATCAAGTTCCGAGACAATGCTGGCACTCTCGGCATATATCTCGACGGCCACAGGATCCGTGCTCATCCGGATAATATTTCCGGCCGAGTGCCAGGTTGTGCCGCAGCCGATCTGCCCGCGTTCCAGTACCACCACATCTGAGCACCCCAGGCGGGTCAGATGCCAGGCGACGCTGGCACCGATGACGCCACCACCCATAACAACAATCTGGGTTTCACAGGGAAGTTCTACGGTCATAAGGTTGTCGTTGTATGACTGATGAATGGGACAAAAGACGAATAGCTTCCGGTCGACTCCTAGTTGTGTTGCGTCCTTCGGTCATAGCCAAAATCACAGCCCTTCGGTTGTCAACAAGAGACTGGAGATCATCCGCTCGACCGGCACGAAGTCGTCAGTAAAAACCGGAAGTTCATGCATCGGGGTGCCGACCGACATGAGTGGCGTATTGACCCGGTACCAGCGTCGCTCAAATCCCCGACGCGCATCCAGCACATCGCCCCTGATTGCCCTGTCGCTGGCGGAAACGACATAGGTCATGCGGCGAGGATGCTGAGGAATGTCGTCAAGCCAGATATCGACATGATCGAACACCTGCTTAAGCGTTTTCGCAAGACTCTTAACCATCTTCGCGTCGGGAAACGCATCCACTACGTTGGTCACAAAGATTCCTCGGGGGCTCATCCTCGATCTGACAAGCTCTGCGAATTCCCGCGTGACGAGGTGATAGGGTACCGCGATGTCGTGAAACGCATCAGTTACGACAACATCAAAGCTTGCACCTTCAAGCCGCTCAAGCACGTTACGCGCGTCATGATGAAAAATACGCATGTTCTTTGTCGAGACAAACAACTCTTCGACCGCAGTTTGGGTAACGGCGCTATCAATCTCAGCCACAGTTACTGTNGCGCTNGGGGTTAACGCATTGATAGCCCGGGGCTGTGTATAAGCNCCGCCACCCGCGAAAAAATAATCCAGTTGNTTGAGCNCATCCTCCTCGAANTGATTCANCACNAGCTCATCCATCAGATGGACATAAGGTGAAAGCAGCATACCNGGTTCAGTTTCATGATTGACGCTGTGCAAAAGATGATCGAGTATCAGCGCCTTTGCCTTACCGAAAGGTGCTTCACTCGATGCATCCACCACCCGAAGGCAAAANTAATTACTCTCCCGATCGCACGGGTTCACCCAGCCGCCCCGCACTTCAATCATGAGACCAAGACCAAGTGCAGCGCTCATGAGCAGCAAAACAGGAGTTCTGGGCAGACGCTGAAAGAACGGAGCAGCAAGAACAAAGAGCATCAGCCCGCAGGCCATAATGATGTTACGCGAACCGAAATACTGGATCAGTACGTATCCCGTCAAAAAGGTNCCGATAATACTGCCAAGCGCAGCCAGCGCATGCATCCGCCCGACGATACGTCCGGCGCGACCATCCAGTCTCAAGGTAAGTGTGGTCAGCATAGGTGTCACGATGCCGAGCAATACCGAGGGCGCGAAAAACATTGCAAGGACGTAGAGAAAGCTTGCGCTCACAAGATCGAGCCGGCTGCTCTGAAGCAAAGGCGCAACAAGTGAAAGTGCCAGCAAACTAAAAAGACAGAAGATCCCGGCAAGCGCCAGCACGATACCAATACTTTTTTCATTGCCGCCCCNGTCGGCCCAGCGCCCGCCCAGCCAGTTACCCAGCGACAAGCCGGCAAGAATCACACCAATGATTGAGGTCCAGCTGTAAATCGAAACNCCNACATAAGGCGCAATGAGCCGTCCNGCCGTGATCTCGATNACGAGAAGAATGGCAGAACTCAGAAAGATAGTCGCGCCATACCAGGCGATCCGGTAGCGGTTAGNATCAGGCAGTTCGATCATTCGAAAATGAATCCTTTAGCAATCAGGCGTTCGTTGATCAGATATGGCACTTATGACAGGGCTGTCGTATTTTGCGGTTATTTGTCCCTCCGCTGCAGGTATTTCCTNAACTCCTATCGNGCCTCNGTGCCCCCCCTCAAATCTTATTACAATGCCGGGATAAGATCCTGAATCGAGCCTGCGCAGAGCAGATCTGAAGGGGAAACGTTATGAATACTTCTGGTCGCAAACCTATTATCTCNTGGGCCTTGTATGACTGGGCCAACTCGGCATTTGCGACCACCGTGATGGCGGGATTTTTCCCGATTTTCTTTAAACAGTACTGGAGNCAGGATGTNGCGCTGACCCACAGCACCTTCTATCTCGGGGTCGGNAACTCAGTGGCCAGTCTGATCATTGTGATCCTGGCACCCATTCTTGGTGCCATGGCCGATACCGGCGGGTTGCGAAAGCGCATGCTCGCCACCTTTGCGAGCCTCGGCGTTCTTGCNACGGGGGCGTTGTATCTGGTGCAGGCTGGGATGTGGCCATTTGCTATTCTGCTGTATGCCATCGCAGTGGTGGGTTTTTCAGGGGCGAATACCTTTTACGATTCCCTCCTGGTTATCGTATCGTCAACCGAGAAGCGCCACCGGGTATCGGCCTTTGGCTTTGCGCTGGGATACCTCGGTGGGGGCTTGCTGTTTCTGATCAACGTACTGATGACCCTTAAACCTCAATTTTTTGGCCTGGCCGATGCCGTTGAAGGTGTGCGCTGGTCTTTTATCTCCGTCGCNGTGTGGTGGACAGTATTCTCAATACCACTTTTTCTATACGTCGATGAGCCTCTGCCCAATAGCGGTCGGCGCGGNGTTGATATCAAGGGNACCTTCGCGGCACTTCGGGATACTGCAACCAGCCTTGCGCAGTACCGCGGAGCCTGGATGTTTCTGCTCGCCTACTGGCTGTATATCGACGGGGTCGACACTATCGTGCGCATGTCGGTTGATTTTGGCCTGACGATTGGGCTGTCGTCCGATAACCTGATTNTCGCATTACTGATGGTCCAGTTTATTGGCTTTCCTGCAGCGCTCGTTTTCGGCCGCCTGGGCGAACGCTACGGCGCNCAGCGCGGGATATGGATCTGTATCTGGGCATATGTCGGGGTCACGGTATATGCCTTTTTCATGGAAACCGCACTGCAGATGTATATCCTTGCNGCGGTGATCGGTCTCGTACAAGGCGGCATTCAGGCGCTCAGCCGGTCGATGTTCAGTCANCTGATTCCACAGGAGAAAAACGCCGAGTTCTTCGGCTTTTACAACGTGGTCGGCAAGGCGGCGGCAGTATTCGGCCCCGTGATGATGGGCACGATTACCCACCTCACCGGTAATCCCCGTCTTGGTATTCTTTCAGTAGCGTTGCTCTTTTTTGCCGGGATGTTTTTCTTCAGACTCGTGGAGGACCCGGACAAACCTCAGTCATCCTGATGCCATTGACCCCTCGCTTGCANNACTTCCTTCAGAACCGCTGGGCGGTCGGTCATCAGCCCGTCAACNCCAAGATCAAGGANTCGGCGCATCTCTTGAGGCTCATTCACCGTCCAGACGTGTGTCTGCAGTCCGCGCGTTTTCATTGTCCGCACAAAGTGGTGGTCTATGACCTTGATGCCGTTCCATATCACCGGCACCTGGGCACATGCCGCCTGTAGACGCCCCACCGGCACACCCATGCTCGAAAGACGCGCTCTGACGGCCTCGAACGTTGCCATGGAGGTACAGACATTGGGCAATNCGCTGCGCACCCTACGAAGACGCCTATCTGAGAATGAACCGATGCAGACCCGGTCATGGGCCTGNGTACGCTTGATCATCTCTATGAGCGGGCCAACTGCGGCATCTGATTTTGGGTCAATATTGAAGCGGGTGTCCGGGAAATTCCCCAGCAGATCCTCCATCAACGGGATCGGCTCACGTCCCATGACGCGGGCGCGCGCAACGGCCGGATAATTCAGTTCCCGAATTNTTCCCNTCTCACCGGTCACGCGGTCGAGTCGGTCGTCATGAAAAGCAATCAGTACACCGTCCAAAGTGCAATGCACATCTGTCTCAAGATATCTGTAGCCCAGCATTACCGCACTCTCAAACGCCGCGGCAGTGTTTTCCGGCGCAGCCTCACCATCGCCACGATGGGCGAAAGCCAGTACACCATCGTACTCAAGAAACGCGTGTCTCGGCATCAATCGGTTGGATTCGGATCGGTCACTCGATTCAAAACGNGAGTGGCTATCTTTAAAGGTTAAGATTAGCATCATGCACCGCTTCTGCCATCGTCGCCATCAAACCGCATGCCCTCACCGCTTGTACTGATACCGACTTATAACGAGAAAGGCAATCTGCCGCCATTTATTGCGGCAGTCCGAGCCGCTCTTCCACAGGCCGATATCCTGGTCATTGACGACAACTCCCCCGACGGCACCGGCATATTAGCCGAAGGAATCGCCGCACAAGATGCCCAGGTCAAGGTGCTGCACCGCGAACATAAAGAAGGCNTAGGTCGCGCCTACCTGGCAGGATTTACGTGGGCGCTTGAGCGCCAATACAGTCATGTTTTTGAGATCGATGCCGACTTCAGTCATAACCCAAAAGATCTGCCGCGACTGCTGGAGGCCGTGGAACAGGCCGATTTAGCCCTCGGTTGCCGCTGGATGCCGGGTGGTGGTGTGTCAGGCTGGCCATGGTCTCGCCTGGCGNTATCTCGCTTTGGTAATCTCTACGCCCGGCTTATTCTGGGCGTACCCTATCGNGATCTGACTGGAGGCTTTAAATGCTTCCGACGCGAAGCCCTGGAGACGCTTGGCCTCGACGAGATCCAATCAGTTGGATACGGTTTTCAGATTGAAGCCACCTGGCGTGCACTGAAGAGCAGGCTTCGCGTTGTTGAGGTNCCGATTCACTTTACCGACCGCACCGTTGGTGAATCGAAGATGTCCGGACAGACCTTCAAGGAAGCGCTGATACTGGTATGGCGTCTGCGGCTTGGCCGATCATGATCTNCGCTCGCCTGAGATGAGCAGCAACAAATAGCTGTAGAGCCAGATCGCAAGCCCCGCGAGACCCACGATATCCCGTGCCAGCGGTCCCTGAGGAATGAGAAGTGCTGCCGCCTTGATACCCAGAAGGCTCGAGAGAACGCCCAGCACAATGATCTTCCACCACGACTGCTTTGCNAACGCATCCTGCCAACAGAAGAGAAGCANGCCAAAAAACGCGATAAAGTGNGGCTTAGACGACTGCGGACCAATCAACACAAAGGCGGTATAGAACAATAGGCCGAGTATAAATACCGCATCTTTGCGAACACGAGTGGCAAGCAGCAACAGCAACGCAAACGCTGCAGACAAACCGAGCAGCACCAAATTGGAGGACACCACCTGACCAAAGCGGGTCGCCGCGATCCGGTAAAGCGACTGGTTACCGGCACTGCCCCGATCCTGCCACCAACGGACCTCGTCCGNTGACACTGATAGTGTCATCTCATAGTGTTCCCGCAGATAGCTCCACATTCCGCCGGCAATCGCCTCTGCCTTGAACTGACCCTGTGGAACGATATCGCGTTTAGGCAAAACAGACCCCGGTACCGTGAAACTCGAATCGCGCCAGGTGTCGCTGACAGCGAACTTGGCGAGGTCTGGTGAGGCCACCAGCACCGCGGTCAGTCCCAGAAAGACGCCCACCGCCGCCCAGCGCTTCTTATAAAACGGCAGCAATACCATGAACAGTGGATTTGCCTTGAGGGCCGCCGCTAACGCCATCAGACTGGAGGCCAGCACCGGCACACGAGCAAACGCTGCCAACCCAAAGATAACCAGCCCGAAGATCAAGATATCTGTCTGCTGATTATTGAAAACGGCCAGTATCGAACGAAATGAAAACAACAGCGCAATCATTAAAGTCGCAGCACGTACCGCGCTGCTGTTAAGCACTTGACGCTGGCAGACATACACTGCACCCACAAGGAAAATCATATTCACGGTGAAGAACAGAATCTTGCCAACCGTGTAGCCCAACGGGTATACCGGGAGCAGCATGAGAGAAGCAAACGTAGGATAGGTAAAGACATTCTGCTCGTAGATATGAATCTTGAGCCCATGCATGAAACGGAAGGTGGCGGCCCAATACACATCGAAGTCACCGTCGTGCACAAGGTAACGGTAAAAGAGTACGCCTGTTACGAGGACGCCTAACCCCACCCATAACCAGCGGGCTGTCGGACTCGCGAACCATCGCAAAAAATGGGGGATTGCCATCAACCTATTTTACGAGACCTGGCAACCGCGCGGAGCGCTGTACGAATTAGTGATCGCCTGCTGCAACGCTTTGATCACTGCCTTACGACGGATAAGGACGGCAACGGTAGACACTCCAGATGCGAAGCTGCGAAAACCACTGCTGTCGGTCTATCTGGCGGATCCACTTAGGTAAAGCGCTTGCCTCTAATGTGAGATCCGCACACGAAGATTCCAGGCCTGCCGGCGGGGAGGTTAAAGGTACAAAGACGTACGCAGCCTCCTCGGCACTCTCCTGAAACGTTCGAAATTCCTGCGGTGATCGAATCTTGCTAAAACTCACGCCCTGCGAGCGGAAAAAACCAATTGTCCCCGAGCCGTCCTGATATGGATTCAGTCCGTAGGTAGCAAGCTGTAATGGAGCATCCATGGACTGGCGGTAGATCCACTTATGAATGACAGTCTCCTGGTTTGCTGGCGAAAAAGTAAAGACCGCAAGGGCGAGACCATTTAATACAAAGAAGGCATATACGAGGGCCCGGACAGCACGGCTTGTGGAGAAAACATTGCGAGGCAACACCAATTTGTTCGACAGCGCCTCAAGGCCCATCACCACAAGTATCAGGACGGGATAGAACACCGGCATCAAAAAACGAGTCTCCTTGTGTTCAACAAAGGAATGTCCAATGAGAAAGCACGCCACCACCCAAACCAGGATATTTTTGGGCCGCAGAATTACCGCGGCAACCATGGCGGGCAGCAGTATCAAACTGAATGGCGGCACCATCAGCAGCGCAAGTTTCTCGATGTAATACCACCACGGATCAACTCCGTACTGCGCTGCTTTGCCATCAACCAGGTTAACGAGAAAATAGTTGACCGGTGTCAAGGTCCAGTTGCCGTAAAACCAGTAGTCAACCGCAACGTTGAGTCCAAGTGCAACCAAAAAACCCAGCGCCATAGCGGCGAGAATTCGGATTCCCGGTCGTTGGATGAATATGAGCCACAGTCCCATACCCACCAGTGCGAAAGCAACTGGGAAGCGCAGGTAAAACGCAAAACCGAGCACCAGACCTGCAGCCGCTGCGAGTGCAAACGATGAGCGACGCTTTTCATCGCAAGCGGCTAGTGTCAACAGCACGCCGAGACAAAGAAAGGCTCCGGCCCAAGTCTCCGAGGCAAAACGGGCGTTTAAAAAGGGCAGCAGCCAAAACATTCCTGTAAACAAAACCAACGTGGTTCTCGCCCACCCGTGCGACAACCAGCGAAGAGCGTGCGCGCACAACAGCCAGATACTGAGAAATCCCAACACCGCAGAGGCAAGCTGCAACACCAAGGCCGTGCTGAAAGGGTCCGGGCCCGAGAGATAAAGGTGCACGACATAGGCGATAGCTGGCTGAACCGCAGGGCGAATCTCGTCAAAGAATTCCCATGGCAGCGTCCGGCTGGCTCCCGTTTCAATCTTGGAATGAGCGAACTCAAGAATCTGGTAGTCCGAGTCCGGATGCGCCCTGCCCTCACTGAAAAAGGCAGCGCAGATATGCAGGACAAAGCTCAACAAAACAATACCTGCGACCAGCACAGTCCGCTGGAAAGATATATCCGCTTTCATCATTCTACAAAACCTGATCTTCGAATAAGTCAGTCGTTGGAAGACCGCGCACTTATTACCCGACCCATTAAAATTAGTGCAAGGAACACAACATACAAAGTGGGCTCTTTTGAAGAAAAATTGATGGTAATCGGAATCGTGCTGTTGCTGGCAGGGATATTAATTGCCTTTTATCCGCCACTCCTTTCCATTATCGTCACCAGCATACTAATCGCACTGAGATTGCTTCTAGTCGTTAGCGCCTGGTATCACCGCGAACTGCAGCGTCGGGCTGACAATCCTGTTATGGAATTGATCTGCGTTACTGACTGAATTACTCACGTAGGCTTATGGCGCAATTTAGCGCTCACAAAGTCTTTCTGAGGGATATGCAGCAGGCGCTGGATTTTTCGCATCAGGTGCAGTTCATGATCATCCAACCGTCCATCGGCGTACACCACGCGCCACATCTGCTCAACCAGATTGAGGCGATCTTTTTCACTCCAATGCTGATTGATCAGTGAGGTGAATCCATGCAGCCCTACGGATTCGCGCACGCGCTGCTGTGCGAGTGTCGCCAATACGCTGGCGTCAGTGTCGTCGAGATCAAACTGCTCACGGACCAGTTGCTGGATGGTCGTGCGCTCTTCTTCTCCCAGATCGTAATCCGACATCGCCGCCTCAAAGAGCAACGCAGCGGCAGCCAGTCGCGCAGCATCCTCGGCGCTATCACTGTTTTTCTGAACCTGGAGTCGGTCACGGAAAAATTCGCTGATTGCATCGATCATGCTATCTCAAATCCGCGGCTGCCTGATCCGACAAAAAAGAGGCAACAGCCTTGCGGATGCCGCTTTGAGTTCCCTGCTTTCTCGGTGGAGAAAGTATGTAGGCGCATTAAGCCACACCTCCGGCGACACCACCTTGATCTCGGTCAAATATTCGAAATGCATTGCGTTGGGTACTTTCCAGCTAGGCTTGGGGTTCTTCGCACCTTTCCTCCTGTCTATCCTGTTGGCTGTCATAGGATAATCGGCAAAACATCATCTTGCCTTCTTTCTCGAGATGGTATTCGGTAATTGACACCACCCGTGCGAGACCGGTGTAGGGTGAAACACCCGAACGAATTTCATTTTTTTCAACCTGTTTGACAATTTGCCAGCCTGCCTGTGTCAACGCATAAACACCGACGGATTGTCCTAAGGCAGATTGGAGAGCGCCGAACGCGACAAATGCGAACACAAGCCCCAATACAGCCGCCAAACGATGTGGGTTGATTAGGCCGGCCATCGCCTGAACGAATGAGCGCTAACGGGTGCCGTAAATCCGGTCGCCGGCGTCCCCGAGTCCGGGAAGGATATATCCGTGGTCGTTGAGTTCACGGTCCAGTGCGGCGCTGTANACCGAGACATCAGGGTGCGCCTCCCCAAAAGCAGCTACGCCTTCGGGAGCGGCCAGGAGGCAAACGACNTTNATANTTGCCGGCCGATCCTGTTTGAGTCGNGTCACCGCGGCACTCAGGGAGTTTGCGGTTGCGAGCATCGGATCTACTACGATCGCCTGACGCTCGCTGATATCTTCAGGTACCTTGTAATAGTATTCGACGGCTTGCAGCGTATCCGGGTCGCGGTAAAGGCCAATATGTCCCACGCGGGCCGAAGGGATCAGATCCAGCATGCCTTCCAGCAGACCGTTACCCGCGCGCAGTATGGAGATAAAACACAACTTTTTCCCTGCGAGGATCGGTGCTTCCATGGTTTCCAGCGGCGTCTCCACTTGGGTCTTTGCAAGAGGCAGATCACGCGTAACTTCGTAGGCCAACAAAAGCGCAATCTCCCGGATCAACTGGCGAAAATGAGCCGTTGGGCAATCCTTATCACGCATCAGCGTAAGTTTGTGCTGCACCAATGGATGATCAACTAATGAAAATGTTTCTTGCATCGCCTTGTGATTGTGCTCTAGGTTTGTGTCCGTGAATTTTCGGACGGGGTAGTCCGTCTTTACTCGCTTCGATTCTAGGACAAACCGACTATGAAGCATACCTCCCCTTCACGCCGTGTGGTGGTTACCGGCAGTGAGTCCACCGGCAAGACTACTCTCACCAAAGCGCTGGCTGAACATTTTGATTGTCCGTATTCACTAGAAGCTGCCCGCGGATACGTGGAAGAGCGCGGCCGGGCGCTGACCGGCGATGATATTTCCCCGATTGCGACGCGCCAGATCGAACTAGAGGAAACCGCAATCCGCCAAGCAAGTGGCCTGGTCATCCATGATACCGATCTGTTGTCCACGCTGATCTACGCGCAGCACTATTACGGCGTATCGCCTGAATGGATCCGTAAAATAGCCGCAGAACGCGTTGCAGATTTATACCTTCTCTGTGATATCGACCTACCGTGGATGCCTGATGGCCTTCAGCGCGACAGTGGTTCAACCGAGCAACGCCTGGACATTCACCATCAATTTATCGATCTGCTAGAAAACTCTGGTCAGCCCTGGAGTCTGATCCGGAAAAGTGGCCAGGCACGCTTTGAGCAGGCCTTAAGGGTCATTGACAAATACCCCATCAACTAAGAAACGGTATCGGCCTTGTCGTCGGTTGTATTGACAGCGGACGGGGCCTTGACTAAATTGGTTGTGCTATCCAACGGGGTGTCCGGCACAAGCCGGGCTGAGAATCACCCGCTGAACCTGAACCGGATCATGCCGGCGGAGGAATCTGGATAGTGGCCGCATCGGTCCCTCCGCTCTTCGATCCCGAAGGAGCTTTTTGATGACCTGCTTTCGCTTGCTTGCCGCCCTCGGCGCAGGCCTACTTGTGATGATTAGCTTACCGACGAGCGCGGCGACACCGACCCTGACGGTCTATACCTACGCTTCTTTCGTCTCCGACTGGGGACCCGGCCCCCTGATCGAGCCGGCTTTCGAGGCCCACTGCGGCTGCGACCTCAAGTTTGTGGGGGTCGAAGATGGGGCCGCACTGCTGGGCCGTCTCAAACTCGAAGGTAGCCGCTCGTCGGCCGACGTCATCCTTGGTCTGGACACCAGTCTGGTTACCGAAGCCCAGCAGACCGGTCTGCTGGAACCTCATGGTCTTAATCTTGACACCATAGATTTTGCGCTTTCCTGGTCGGACCCGGTATTCATCCCTTATGACTTCGGTTATTTCGGGTTCGTCTACGACAGCGAAAAACTGGCAAACCCCCCTACCAGTCTAAGAGCGCTGGTCAATCAACCGCAGGGACCCCGAATCATTATTCAGGACCCACGGACCAGCACCCCGGGGCTTGGTCTGCTGTTGTGGGTCCGCAAAATATTCGGCGATAACGATATGAGCGCGTGGGCCGCACTGTCACCACGCATTGTCACCGTTACCAAGGGCTGGTCGGAAGCCTATGGATTGTTTCTTAAGGGCGAAGCACCGATGGTGCTGAGTTATACCACCTCACCG
This sequence comes from Proteobacteria bacterium TMED61, assembly GCA_002171735.1. Taxonomy (GTDB): domain Bacteria; phylum Pseudomonadota; class Gammaproteobacteria; order Arenicellales; family UBA868; genus UBA868. Next base: position 48,142 of record NHDO01000044.1, read on the forward strand.
GCCTATCACCGTCATGTTGAACAGACCGATCAATATCGTGTCGCCATGTTCGAAGAGGGTCATTACCAGCAGGTCGAGGTTGCGGCACGACTCGCCCATTCGGCACAGCCGGAACTGGCAAAGGATTTCCTACAATTTCTGCTGTCTGATGAAGTTCAGGCAATACTCCCGACTAGCAACTGGATGCTACCCGCCGTACACACGGAGCAAGCGCTGCCGGAAGCTTTTCGCGATGACGAGCTTCCAAGAACAAGCTTGAGTTTTGAGCCATCCGAGGTCAGTACAGAACGAAGACACTGGATCAAACGCTGGCTCACAACCCTCGCCCGGTGAACCCTGCTTTTAACACCCCACGGTGGTTCGGGCTCTGGCCCGGACTCATCGTGGCACTCTTGCTGACAGTATTGATTGTGGGCACTCTGACGGCGGTGGGTAGTGCATCCCGCCCGTTTTCGGTTGCCGCAACACTCTTCGATTCCTACTTTCTTCAGGTCGTGCAATTCACGGTGTGGCAGGCCACTCTCTCAACGCTGATTAGCGTCATCCTCGCGATACCCGTCGCACGGGCGTACGCCAGACGTCCGGCATTTATCGGCCGAGGCATCCTGATTACGCTGATGGGGCTACCCGTGGTCATGCCGGTCATTGTCGCAGTGTTCGGCATCGTTGCGGTTTATGGACGGTCGGGACTACTGAATACCGTGCTTCAGCCAGCGGGGCTTACCCTCCCTCTCGAGATTTACGGCCTGACCGGAATTTTGTTAGCGCATACTTTCTTTAACCTGCCGCTCGCGGTCCGGCTGATACTGCCTGCCTGGGATCAGGTCACGGCGGAAAACTGGCGCACGGCCAGCACGCTCGGCATGTCCAGTGGGCAACTCTTTCGTTTTATCGAATGGCCGGTGATCAGTGCCTTTCTTCCGGGGGTGGTTGTCATCGTCTTTCTGCTCTGTTTTACCAGTTTTGCGGTGGTCCTGACCCTCGGCGGCGGACCTTCCGCCACCACTATTGAGGTGGCGATCTACCAAGCACTGCGTTTTGAATTCGATCCCGGACAGGCCGCCATACTGGCACTCACACAGCTGTTTTTGTGCGTTTGTAGCGCTTTGCTCCTGATTCGCTGGCTACGCGTACTCACACCGACGCCGGGCCGAAGAAATGACCCAGCGATCCGCCCGGACACGGCCGCACGCTCTGGAAAACTTCTGGATTTCAGCGCAATCCTTGTGTGCAGTGTTTTTGTGTTGGCACCGATCGCCGCGCTGGTGTTATCTGGACTACGAGGACCCCTGGTTTCGGTCATCCTGGATATCGGCCTGTGGCAGGCCGCTGCACGGAGTCTTGGCATCGCGGTGACGGCGACAAGCCTGGCGGGTGTCATGGCCTTTGGCCTGGCAACCACCGCGCGATTTCTGACCCTCGAGCGCAGAAAACATCAAGCCAAGGAGTTGATGCTCCTGATCGGCTCTATGACCCTTGCATTTCCGCCGATGGTCATCGGTACCGGGTTATTCCTGATCGCGCTGCGCATCGATCTGGTCGGCAGCATCACACTGCTGATGATTGCAACCGTCAACGCGGTGATGGTGCTGCCTTATCTTTTGCGAAGTATTTCGCCGGGACTGATCAGTTCTGGCGAGCAGTACCAGAAACTGTGTGCACAATTGGGTCTCAGAGGTTGGCAGCGATTCCGTCGGGTAGATTGGCCAATGATCCGAAGACCCGCCGCATTTGCCCTCGCCCTCGGCGGGGCACTCTCTTTCGGCGATATGGGTGTAGCCGCGCTATTCGATACTACCGGCCACATCACCTTACCAGTCATGCTCTACCACCGCATGAGCGCCTACCGCTTCGACGAAGCGGCCGTTACGGCGCTGGTTCTCGCCCTCATGTGCTTGGCCCTCTTTTGGCTAGTGGACCGCGGCCTGTCGCGATGACCTTCCTGAAAATAGATAACCTTCAGTTTTGTCTTGGTGACTGGCAGTTACAGGTCTGCCTTCAGGCTAAACGGGGCGACTGCATCGCGCTGATCGGGCCAAGCGGGGCTGGGAAATCGACATTGCTTTCGCTTATCGCAGGATTCGAACAACCGGACAATGGGAGAATCTTCGTTCAGGAACAACGCATCGATTCACTGGCACCTGCAGCACGGCCCGTCACAATGATGTTCCAGGAAAACAATCTATTTAACCACCTCACGCTGTATCAGAACATCGCACTGGGCTGTCACCCGGGCCTGAAACTCACCAACGACGACTGCAAACTGATCGAGGAGGCGCTGAACGCAACGCAGTTGAGTTCTCTTCGCTCACGAAAACCCGCTGACGTTTCCGGTGGTGAACGCCAACGGGCAGCGCTCGCTCGCTGTCTTTGTCAGAAACGTCCGCTGCTACTCCTGGATGAACCCTTTACCGGCCTGGATCCTCGACTGAGAACCGAGATGCATGATCTGGTGGATGCATTACGCAAGAACCACGGCCTCACGGTCATCGTAGTCAGTCACCTGCCCCAGGAGGTTGCCAGAATTGCAGACACTCTCGCCTTCATGTACAACGGCAAGATTCAGGAACACGGGCCCACTGATGAAACCCTGGCCAAACCAAAAAGTGCTGAACTGAACGAATACCTGCGCTTCACAGGCACGGGTTAATATCTTTCCATAATGTCAAGAGCGTTCAGTCATGATTTTTCGTACCCTTTTTTTTACCCTCCTCGCACTGTTGATGCAGCCGATAAGTGCAGATAGCAACGACTGCGCAATGAATCTTGATTTCACCAAACGTTATCTCGCTAGCGATGAGTCGGTACGGCTGTGTGATGCTTATGCAGATACAGTCCTTCTGGTGGTCAACACAGCCAGTTACTGCGGCTTCACTTCGCAATTCGCAGGTCTTGAAGCCCTTCAGGAAAAATATGGTGACCAGGGATTCTCCGTGCTCGGTTTTCCTTCAAACGATTTTTTTCAGGATCCCCGCTCAGAGAATAATATTCGAGAATTTTGTGACCTGACCTATCAGGTAAAGTTCCCGATGTTTGAAAAATCCCGGGTCGCCAAGCGTAAAGCTGAACCGCTTTACCGGGCGCTTGGCACTCAGGCAGGGCAATTCCCAAAATGGAATTTCCATAAATATCTTCTCGATCGCAAGGGTCAGGTCGTCGGCAGTTTTGGCTCGTCGGTGACACCCAGCAATGCCGAACTCATTGGCCAGATAGAGTCACTTCTCTAAAGAGTAAGTGAATCAGCAGCGGTTTCCGTGTATACCTCTTACTCATGGATGTCGCCAGACAGAATCGCAGAGCCGTATTCACCGATCTCGACGGAACGCTGCTCGGGCCTGATCAGAAGTTGTGTGACCGCAACCGGGCGACTCTCGAACATCTAAATTCGCTCGGTGTTACCCGCGTGGTGGTGACCGGCCGATCCCTGTTTTCCTGCGATCGCGTCCTTGACGACACCTTTCCCATTGATCTTCTGGTCACCTCATCCGGGGCCGGAATATTTTCCTTCAAACCCAAAACGCTCCTTCAGCAGTTCGCGCTCGACAACACGGAGATGGCCCGCGCTATTGATGTCCTTGAGCAGATGAAACTCGACTTCATGGTGCATAACGCGGTTCCGGATAACCATCGATTCCACTGGCGGCGCTTTGGCCGCGCCAACCCCGACTTCGACCGACGCCTTTCGCTATACGCCGGGCACCACCAGATGCTGGAACAGGAGTTGACTACGATGGGCGACGCCGCCCAATTGCTGGCCATCGCGGCTTCAGAAGATCCCACCAGTCTGCATGAAGAACTTGCCCGGTATCTGCCAAATCTCAACATCGTCAGAACGACTTCGCCGCTTGACCATTGCTCGGTCTGGTACGAAATTTTTCCCAAAACTGTCGGCAAATCACACGCCGCCCAGTGGGTCTGTGACCACTTTGAGTTGGATGCCGCCACGGCGCTTGCTGTTGGAAACGACTTCAATGACGTGGATATGCTGCGTTGGGCAAGCGTGGCCCGCGTTGTAGCCAATGCGCCCGAACCGCTTGTCCGGGAGTTCCGATCTGTCGCAGACCACAGCGAATCTGGCTTCAGCGATGCAGTTGCCGAATGGCTGGCGCATTCCGCTTAGTCGATCCCGCTACCAGAGCAGGCGACCCTCGACAAACGCAGTCGCAAGTTCAGATTCGGGCGCATCCAGAAAATCCGAGGTAAGCGCATGCGTAACCAGTCGGCCGTTATGGAGAAACAATACGTCATCGGCGATGCGGCGCACCTGACCAAGATCATGGGAGACCATCAGAATTCTGACGCCCTCGCTGTCCATATCATTGATGATCTCTTCCACCAAAGCCGTGGCCGCGGGATCGAGATGCGCCGTAGGTTCATCCAGAAACAACACCCGCGGCTTTAGTGCCCACGCCCGGGCGAGCGCAAGACGCTGCTGCTCGCCACCAGATAACACCCGGGCGTTACGCTCGGCGAGATCCGTCAGTCCGGTTTTTTCAAGCACGGTATCCACGCGATCGATCCGCTCGGCGCGGGAGATATTTCTCGAGGCGAGTGCATGCTCCACGTTGGCCCATACTGAGCGGCGCAGCAACACTGGCCGCTGAAACACCATCGCCTGCGCCCGACGATGCTGATCAAAGGTCCCGCCCGCCCAACGGATGGAGCCCCCAGATGGCGTCAGCAGGCCATGACATAACCGCAATAACAGACTCTTGCCGGCGCCGTTAGGGCCCACCACACAGGTTGGCTTGCCGGCGTGCAGAGAAAAACTCACATCAACAAGGAGGGGTTTTCCTGCCGCCTGAAAACTCAGCGAGCTCACCTGTAATGGCAAGACCTCAGGTTCCGGCATAGATGACGATTGGGGCATTGCGAGTTCGTACCGACGCAACTATTCAGACTTGAATTATCGACTTGTTGAGCCGGCGGCACAAAGACCGCCAAAATTGCCTGTATCGGATAGGTTGTCCAACATCAGATAGACGCTGTGCGGCTCTAACCGGATGGGAATGGGCCAGGTCCATAACAGGTATAGGAAAGATTAAATCCCAGGTTCTTTTATGACAATATCCGTTGTGGCGGGCATGAATGCTCAGATATTGATCACCCTGAATTCCTACCCAAAATAAGAAACTACCGCTTACTGACTGTGTCCATGAGATCTTCCATACCATCTCCCAGTGGCGAGCTTATCCGTTGCACTGCGACCGAACTCAGCAAGCGTCTGCACTCTGGAGAGATATCGCCGGTTGACGTTATCGACGCTGCGGCTGCGCGCATCCAGGAGGTCAATCCATCCGTTAATGCTCTGCCCATTCTTTGTCTTGAACAGGCCCATGACAAGGCGCGGGCGATGACGGATCAAACGTCACGGGCCGGAGACAAAGGGGCTTTATGGGGATTGCCGCTTGCAGTCAAGGACTACAACGATCTCGCAGGGGTAACCACCACCTATGGCTCACCTCTTTTTGCGCAAAATATTGCCAGCCATTCCGATGCAACGGTAAAACGGCTACAGGCCAGCGGTGCCATCGCGGTGGGTAAATCGAACGTCCCTGAGTGGGCGGGCGCACATACCTTTAACCCGGTTTTCGGGCATACCCTCAACCCCTGGAACCAAGACATGAGTGCCGGCGGCTCCTCCGGAGGATCGGGCGCCGCCCTTGCCGCCGGCATGGTCGCTCTCGCCACCGGAAATGACCTTGGGGGCAGTTTACGGGTACCGGCAAGCTTTAACGGCGTTGTGGGACTGCGGCCGAGTCCGGGACGTGTCCCGAGGGGTGCCCGTCTGCCCGCTTTTGACACTCTGTGGGTTGAAGGCCCGATGGGGCGTTGCGTGGCGGATGTCGCTTTGATGCTGGACGGTGGCGCCGGCTTTGATCCGGTCGATCCTCTTTCATTTCCCCATCACGGGGAATCTTTCGTAGATGCGCTCTCGCGTTCGGAACTGCCAAAGCGGGTGGCCTTCAGTCCTGACCTCGGGGTGGTTCCGATGGAAGATGAGATCGCGAGTCTGTGTGGGGAGGCCGCTGAACGCTTTCGTGATATCGGTGCCGCGGTCAGCCACTTGTCTCCAGATTTTTCCGGAGCCATCGAATCTTTTCAGACCCTGCGCGGTGTCCTGATCGCGCAGATGATGGAATCAATACTTGCCAAGCATCGTGACCAGATTGCACCGGAAATTATCTGGAATATCGAAAAAGGTCTTGCGGTCACGAATTCCGAACTGCTGGCCGCCGAACGTGTTCGCTCCGGACTGTATCGCGAGATGGAGAAATTCTTTGGAGAATACGATCTACTGCTTTGTCCCGCGGTTTCGGTTCCCCCCTTTCCCAAATCACAAAGGTATGTTGAAACCATCAATGGTCAGCCGACCCAGACCTATATCGACTGGATCGCCATAACCTTTGCTATCACGATGACGTCGTGTCCGGCGCTCAGCCTGCCTATCGGATTCACCCAGACGGGCTTACCTGTTGGTCTTCAGGTGGTCGGCCCGCCACGTGGGGAAGCAGCACTGCTGCGTGCCTGTCACCACATGGAAGCGGTCTTTGATCTCGCCGCCACGCTGCCCATCGATCCGCGATAGGCGCGGACAATGCCCGCTAACTCGGCCGGATGACTTCGCGAGTGCGTCCTATCTGGGTACCGATCCCTTGATCGGTGAGCGTTTCAAGTAAGGTCGCGTGAGGCACCCGACCATCTGAAATCGTTGCCGTCCTTACGCCTCCGGATACCGCATCCAAAGCGCAGCGCACCTTAGGCAGCATTCCTCCAGAGATCACTCCCTCTTCAATTAGTTCCTCTACCTGACTCTCCGAAAGGCCGGTCAATAGCTCATCCCGCTGATCGAGCACACCCGGCGTATTGGTCAGGAGAATCAGTTTTTCAGCGCCCAGCGTCACCGCCAGTTTGCCGGCCACAGTATCTGCGTTGATGTTGTAGGTCTTGCCGTCCTCACCAACTCCGATCGGTGCGATAACCGGGATGAAGTCCCCCTCATCCAGCGTATTGACCACCGAAGGATTGATGGATTCGATCTCACCGACATAGCCCAACTCCACGATATCCTCATCGTCCGTCGCCCCCTTTTTTCGCAGCACCAATTTGCGTGCCCGAATCAGCTCGCCATCCTTGCCCGACAATCCTACGGCGCGGCCACCGTGGGCATTGATCAAGGCCACAATATTTTTATTCACCAGGCCGCCGAGCACCATTTCGACCACATCAATGGTCTCACTGTCGGTAACCCGAAGCCCTTCGACAAACTCACTTTTTTTGCCGATACGCTCGAGCAGCTGGCCGATCTGGGGGCCACCGCCATGCACTACCACCGGGTTCATGCCGACCAGTTTCATCAGCACCACATCTCGGGCGAAACTACGCTTCAACGCCTCGTCGGTCATGGCGTTGCCGCCGTATTTGATCACGATCGTGCGTCCGTGAAAGTGCTGGATGTACGGCAGGGCTTCTGCCAGTACCGGCGCGATCGCGGCAGGATCTGGGGCTTGACTCATTTCAAATTACACATTTAGGTTACTACCGGGGGCAGATTATAACTTCCCGGCTTCGATTTCCCCCGTTAATACAGATCAATGAGAAGCGCTCGCGTCGTTAATTTAAGTCGGCTGCATAAAAAAGGGGTCACACTTGTGACCCCTTTTTGCCTACCGACATCTCGCCGGCCGAATACCGATGTCTTGATCAGCCGATCTTGACGTCCACCTTGCGAGGTTTCACTTCCGCTGTCTTGGGTAACGACAGGTTGAGCACACCATCTTCATACCGGGCCTCAATTCCGCTTTCATCAATATCGGATCCCAGACGAAGTGAACGGACGAACTTGCCGTAATAACGTTCCTGACGAATNACCCGTCCGTCTTTCTCGTCCTTCTTCTCTTCTTTGCGCTCAGCGTTAATGGCCAACACACCATCGTTAATGGTGATATCGAGATTTTCACGGGCCACGCCAGGCAGTTCCGCTTTGACGAGATAAGCTCCTTCATTCTCGCTCACATCAATCGCAGGCATTTTGGCCGTTTCTTCGCGTCGCAGTACGGCGGGTGAGCCAAACCAACCGCCCATCAGATCATCAAAATCGCTGAACACATCCCGGCCGCGAGCCCTCTCGGCGGGTCTTAGCAGATTGTTCATAAAGTTTTCTCCTAGTTTCGGTTAAACCATCTGGTGAATGGTCTTCCGTATTTGCCTGCCTTTAAATTTGGTGTCTATCCGGGGTATTTCAAGGCCTCACGTACAAGGGTATCTCCTGCTTTGTCTTCAATTTAGAATCAGGTCATTCGGCCTGTGGCCTGCTTGCCGTGGATTCGCCTGCGATAGGATTTTTTNATCAACAATGACAAAACAATTNGATGCCATTGTCATCGGTGCGGGGATTATTGGAACCTCNATCGCGTTCTCCTTNAGCAAACAGGGCTGGCAAGTGCTTGTGGTCGACCCGCTCGCCGGNGCTGGACAGGGAGCAACGAGCAGTTCTGTTGCGATGGTGCGAACTCAATACTCAACGATGGAAGGCTCAGCGCTCGCCTGGGAAGGTTTTCACTGCTGGCAGGACTGGGCCGGATTTCTTGAATTGGACTCCGACGAACCCATCGCACCTTTTCATCCTGCTGGTGTACTGACGTTCAAGACTGCGAACAACGGCTTTCTAGAGCGCCAGCTCGAATTCTCACGTCAATTGGGGATCCCTTTTGAATCCTGGTCAGGTTCCGAACTGCAAAGTCTCTTCCCTAACTGGGATCTCGCCAGCTTCGGACCGCCCGTGACCTCGGATGATCCTGAGTTTGGCAGCCGTTCAGAAGCCACGCTCGAGAGCGTGTTCTTCCCCAAAGGCGGCTATTGCCCGGACCCCCAACTTGCAGCGCATAACCTGCAGCGTGCTGCACAACAGCATGGCGCACACTTTCGTTTTGGCGAGGCTGTTACCGATATCGACGTGACCGAAAACCATGTCAGCGCCGTCACGCTCTCGGGCGGAGAGAGAATCGATTGTCGGATCGCTGTCAACGCGGCCGGACCGCATGGGCGAGCCATCAACACTCTGGTCGAACCNGNCCNCCGCCACCGCATCCAGACTCGGGTGGTCCGGCATGAGGTGGCGCACATCCGCTGTGCCGACGCGGCAACGAGTGATCAATCACTCATCATGCTGTACGACACCGATATTGGCGGTTACATCCGGGCAGATACCGGTGACAACGTCCTCGCCGGTAGCCTAGGCGCCCGCGGTGAGGTCGAAATGGGAGCAGATCCGGACAATTTTGACCGCAATCTTTCACCGCAAAGTGTCGAAGCCGTATACCGCCTGGCCCAACGGATTCCAAGCCTTGGAATCCCCAATACCTTGTCAGGTGTGGCCGACCTTTGGGATGTCAGTGATGACTGGATTCCGATCTATGACTGTACAGATGTATCCGGGTTTTACGTTGCCATCGGCACCAGTGGAAACCAGTTCAAGACCGCGCCAGCAGTCGGCGANATGATGGTAGCGCTGATCAACGCCTGCGAACAAGGGGCGGACCATGATCAAAATCCGATCCGGTTCCAACTCGCGCGCACCGGCCACGAAATCAATCTGGGATTCTTCTCCCGTAACCGCGAACCCAATCCTGCCAGCAGTCTGTCGGTGCTCGGCTGATATGCGCCGGCGCACCTTGGCGCCGCACTACCCGAACAGAGTATCGACGGTATCGGCTTGTGCGAACGAGATGAGCTGCTCATGTAGTCCAAGAGCGGCGTCACCCAATACAGGTTCAGCGAGCGAAAGAAACTTGCTCTGGTGCAGATCCGGCGTCGGAAAATTTTCAGGCTCACCGCGGGGGATCTCTACGCAACGGTTCTGGCTCGTGCCATCGCGGAACTGGATCGTCACTTTGCCCCCCATCCGCTCGGGATAGATCGCATCCATCTGCGCATCCTCGCTGACCTCGATACGTTCAGCGAGTGACAGGGTTGTTGGATCCTCAAGGTACCGCGCGTAATCGTCCCAAGTGAGGTTGCCGGTTTGCGCAGAAACAGCCGCTGTGAAATGCATCGAGAACTGTCCGCCAACTACCCCTTTGGGCTTGCGGCGAAAATCCTGCGGTAAAGCCGTGAGGTCCATGCCTTTGCGCGGCAGTCCAATCACAATCTCAGCAATCTGGGCTTCACTGACACCCTTACCGACAATATCGACGATCCCATCGATCGCCGCATGACTGAACCTGCACGACGGATAAGGCTTCACTCCGATCTCAAGCGTTTCCCAATAGTCGCCCAGACCCTTAACCGCGAGCGTCGGGTCGGGATCCGGTGCATAACTTTTCAGAAATCCCGCATCACCGTCGACCGCATCGGCTGCACCGACAAAACCTTCTGAGGCAAGCGAGGCTGCAATGACCCCTACCATGGCGGCATTACCTACCTGAAAACGTTTGGTCCAGGCACTGTTGACCAGAAACTGCATTGATCCGGCTGACTGACTCAGGCAGATGCCCATTGCCATNGTCAGTTGCTCAGGGGACAACCCGAGCGCGCGGCCAGCGGCAACCGTGGCACCGAAGGCTCCGGTCGTCGCCGTGGGATGAAACCCCCGGTCATAATGATCTGCAGGTTTGAGCGCCCTACCAAGGCGGCACATCACCTCGTATCCCGCAATCACACCGGCAAGCACATTGGCCCCATCGGCACCAGCCATTTGCCCCGCCGCAAGAGCCGCTGCCAACACCGGCGCCGTCGGATGCACCGTAGCAGCAATATGGGTATCGTCAAAATCCAGACTGTGAATCAGCGAACCGTTAATCAACGCTGCCGCGGGAAACGCATAACCTTTGTCGTCAGCAAAAACACTCGCTGTACCGTTATCCATCCCCATACGGGAAACCGCAGCGAGCAATGCCGGTGTGGACTCAGCCTCTTTTCTTGCGCGGATGGCAATCCCGATGCTGTCGGTTACCAGTAAAGCGGCGCGTTCGACCACCGCGCCCGGTAACTCTTCTATTCTTACCGCGTTGGCAAACTCACAAAGTGTTCCGGTGACGCTCTTATCTTGCATGAATACTCCTTGAAGTCTCCACGGATTCAGACCACACCTCAGTTACAAAGGCTATTGACCCGTGAACTTCGCCTTTCTTTTCTCGTTGAATGCAGCGATACCTTCGCGCCGGTCCTGGGTAGGCACAGTCTCATTGTACGACGCCAACTCCACCTCATAATCTTCTTTCAGCGACGCAAATCCTGCGTTATTGATCGCGGTCAGGGCGCCCCGAACCGCCACCGGGCCATTGTCGGCAATCCGCTGGGCGGTTGTCTTTACCAACTCCAGAAGCGCCTCCGGCTCACAGAGTTGATTGACCAGTCCCCATTGAAGTGCCTGCTCCGCGCTAAAAGGTTTACCGGTTAAGATTATTTCCTTGGCTCTGCGGATACCAACCGCCCGGGGGAGATACTGGGTCCCCGCCATCCCGGGCATGATGCCGAGTGTTGTTTCCGTAAGGGCAAAACGGGCGTGATTTACGGCATAGGCAAAATCACAGGCCAGCGTGAGTTCTGTGCCGCCGCCAAAAGCGGCACCATTAATGGCGCCTAGAATCGGCACCGGGCAATCCATCAGCGCTCGTGCCAGATCTTCGAAAACCACATGCTGTTGGTNCCACTCTTCATCCGTCATACCATGACGTTGTTTGAGATCGCCGCCGGCACAAAATGCACGCTCACCTGCACCNGTCAGGATAATACAGCGCGCCTTGCGCNCGCCCGAGACAAATTCACTGAACACCTCTAGCAGCTCCTCTGCCATCCGGGTATTAAAGGCATTCGCCACATCGGGCCGGTTCAGGGTCACCCAGGCGAGGTCGCCCTCTTTAGCCACAATGATCGTTTCGAAACTTCCTTTCATGTTCCAGTACCGCTTTTTCCAAAATCCGGTTTACGAAAAATCAAACTTCACCTGCCGGCAGGCAGATATTCAGGCCCGATTGGGTTGTTACTCGGCATCCAGTTCCGCAAATACTTTTTTTGCAATCCGATGGCACTCCACTGCCACCGGTACACCGCAGTAGATTGCGATTTGGCTCAGGATAGCTTTAAGCTCATCACGGGTAACGCCATTGACGAGGGCACCCCGAAAATGCAGTTCCCACTCATGCATTCGATTAAGTGCTGCGATCATCGTGAGATTGAGCATACTGCGTGTCTTTCGGTCCAGCGTCTCGTCACCCCAGACCGCGCCCCAGCAGTATTCGGTCAGCAACTCCTGAAAATCACGGGCGAATTCGCTGGCATTAGCCANTGCATTATCCACATACTCAGCGCCGAGCACGTCGCGGCGTGTCGCCAGACCCTTGTCAAACCGTTCCTGGTCCATAGAAATCTCCAAATAAAAAGAAGTGTGATTATGCCCTGTAGCGCACCTGGATGACGTGCTGACAGACGGCNCCCACCCGAGAAGTAGGGGTTTCTCACACCCTAATGGTTGGCTTTAAGAAACTCAACGATTCGCGGATTCACAGTTTGCGGCGCTTCCCACGATGCAAGGTGATGCAGGCCCGGCAATATGGCGAGTTCGGCATTATCGAGATCATCCACCATCCGCTTTGCAATAGCAGGTGTTGACCCCGGGTCATTCTCCCCTGTCAGTACGAGCGCCGGGCAGCGAACGTGCTTCAGAGCATCGCGCACAATGGCGTCTGCCTCGACCAACGCCGCGTAGGCAGCGGTATAGGCTTTGACATCATTCGCCAGCAACTTGCTGCGAATCGTCTCGACCCGTTCTGGAAACTGTTGCCTGAACGCATCGTCAAACCATCGATCGACTGCCGCTGCGGCTACCGGAGCGAGGCCCTCGTCACGGGTCAGCTTAAGACGACGGCGCATCCCGGCGAGTTCCTCCTCGGTTCGTCGGTACACCGTATTCATCAACACCAATGTTCTCAGGCGGGATGGTGATGCCCCAGCAAACGCCTGGCTGATCACACCTCCCATGGAGAGTCCCACTAGATGCAGCTCATCAACATTGAGGTACGCCAGCAACTCTTCCAGTTGCGTGACGAACGTCGTGATATCGTCGACAGGTCGAGACTCAGAGCGGCCATGTCCCAGCATGTCGTAGCGCACCACACAGTATGACGCTTCCAGCGCCGCCATTTGCGGTTCCCACATGGTGTGATCGAGTCCCACACCATGGATCATCACTACGGGAACCTCGGCAGATTCACTGCCACTGATCTCGTACCAGGTCCCATCAGGACTGAGTCCACTTCGGGCGTATTTTTCTCTCATAGGCATATTTCAACTGGATGACAGCTGCTGGAACAAGGTATAACTATGTTACTTTAACTCCTCATCGAGCCCTCCTGATCCAATGCCTGATACCAAGAAAACCATTATCGGTAAACCACTGGTCATTAACGGACGGCAACTGTCTCTATCCCGCGCTGTCAGGGCTGGAGATTTTGTTTTCCTCACGGGACAGGTGCCCATGCAGAATGGTCAGGTTATGACAAACGGCAATATCGAGGAACAGACCCGCGCTTGCCTCGACAGTATCCACGACACGCTAATTGAAGCAGGCTGCAGCCTTCAGGATATTGTCAAATCGATGGTGTGGCTGAAATCAAGGGACGACTTCCCCGGCTTCGATTCGGTATACGCGGAGTACTTTCCGGAAGGTCCGCCAGCACGCTCCGCACTGGTCAGTGATTTTCTCGTGGATATCCGGGTAGAGATTGAGTGTGTCGCCTACCATCCACAAAGTTAGCATCAACTGAAANCTGTACAGACTTACTAGATTCAAAAAAGGAAAGAGGCAAGCCAATGGCTGAACTAAAGCGTTACCAGATGTATATCAACGGAGAATGGGTGGATGCCGAAAACGGTACAACCTTTACCAGCGTCAACCCCGCGACGGGGGAAACCTGGGCTGAAGTGCCCGAGGCATCAGAGGCCGATGTCAATCGAGCGGTAGAAGCTGCACACCGCGCCTTCAGTGAGGGGCCATGGTCCACGCTGACGCCAACAGCTCGAGGCAAGATGCTGCGCCGCCTTGCGGAGATTCTGGCAGAGCATTCCGAACCGCTGGGCCGTTGTGAAACAGTTGATACCGGAAAACTGTTTCAAGAAACCCGTTGGCAGGCCAACTATATCTCTGACTTCTTTCAATACTATGCTGGACTTGCCGACAAGGTAAGCGGGGAGACCCTGCCGATCGACAAGCCTGACATGATGACGATGACGCTGCGCGAACCGCTCGGCGTGGTTGCCGCCGTAGTGCCCTGGAATTCGCAGTTGTTTCTCGTTGCCGTAAAAATCGGCCCGGCGCTGGCTGCTGGCAACACGGTCGTACTCAAGGCTTCTGAACATGCTTCGGCGCCGATGCTCGAGTTCGCTCGCGTGTTTGAAGAAGCCGGCTTTCCTCCTGGCGTATTCAATGTCGTCACCGGGCACGGCGAGCCGTGCGGACGCGCGCTGACCAGCCATCCACTGGTAGACCGGATCAGTTTCACGGGTGGACCGGAAACCGCCCGACACGTCATTCGCAACAGTGCCCACAACTTCGCTCAGGTATCTCTTGAACTCGGCGGCAAGTCGCCCGTGATGGTATTTGAAGACGCGGATCTTGAAAGTGCCGTTAACGGCGTGCTCCTGAGTATCTTCAGTGCCAGCGGGCAAAGCTGCGTGGCGGGTTCCCGGCTGCTTTTGCAGGAATCGATCCGTGAAGAGGTGCTATCGCGGGTAGCNGAAAAAGCGNCTCAGATCCGGATCGGCGATCCGCTGGACGATAACAGCCAGATGGGCCCGCTCGCGACCGAGGCACAACTCAACAATATCCGTTCGACCCTGGCTGATGCCACCGCGAACGGCGCCAGTGTCCGCTACGGTGGGAATACCCCCAAGGGTCTGGAAACCGGCTGGTACATAGAGCCCACCATCGTGGACTGCCCCCACCAGGACATCAGCATCGTACGAAAGGAACTTTTCGGGCCCGTCGTCAGCGCCCTTGGGTTTCGCGATGAAACCGAAGCCCTCGCGCTTGCCAACGATACGAATTTTGGACTCGCGAGCGGCATCTTTACCCGGGATGTTGGTCGAGCGCTCAGGATCAGCAAAGCTATCCGGGCCGGGATTGTCTGGGTCAATACCTACCGGGTGGTATCGCCAATTGCGCCGTTCGGTGGATTTAAAGATAGCGGCCACGGCAGAGAATCCGGCATGGAGGCAATTTATGACTACACCCGTCCCAAGACCGTGTGGCTGAATACCTCGGCAGACCCGATCGCAGACCCCTTTGTCATGCGATGATATCGATAATTCCTTTTTACTAAGCCAGTGATAGACTCGACGCGCGTAAGGTCTTCGAACCATTTAGGAACGTCATGAAATTTCAGTTAGCGATCAATATGGAGCGTATCTCGCCAGATACCGATATGGCTGAGGTTGAACGCCACACGCTTGAGATGGTCCAGATGGCTGATGCTGGGGGTTTCCATATTGTCTGGGCGGCAGAACACCATGCGTTAGAGATGACCATTGCACCCAACCCCTTCCAGATTCTCACCTGGTGGGCGGCTCACACCGACCGCATCCGTCTCGGTACCGCTGTTGTCGTCGCGCCCTACTGGCATCCCATCAACGTTGCCGGCGAAGCTGCCCTGCTGGATCTTTACAGCAACGGCCGACTGGAGTTCGGTATTGGGTCGGGCGCGTACCAGCGTGAATTTGACAGAATGCATGCCGGCCTCAAACAGACCGATGCCTGGCGATACATGCAGGAGATGCTCCCTGCTATCAAAGCCCTGTGGCANGGTGATTACGCTCATGAAGGTGAGTACTGGCGGTTTCCGGAAGCAACGTCTGTGCCGAAACCATTGCAAAAGCCACACCCACCGATNTGGGTGGCCGCCAGGGCGCCGATTACCTACGACTATGCTGTCAAGAACCAGTGCAACATCATGTCATGGCCGCTGACCCGGCCGATGAGTGAAGTCGAGACCTATCTGGAACGCCTGCAGACGGCCCTTGATGAAAACCCNGGGCAATCCCGGCCGATATTCTCTGCCATGCGGCACACCTGTGTTTACGACAAAAAAGAAGACTGGATGGTGCCGGTTGAAGCGGCACGGCGCCAGTTGGCGCAGTTTGAAAACCTTTTCAAAAACGCCGGCGGTGTTGACAATGGCTTTCCAGCGATGATTGATTTATCGACCCTGGAAAACCGGGATGAATATGATCCCAAAATGCTGCATGAACATCTGATGTTCGGAACGCCGCAAGAGATAGTGGNCAAACTGCGTCTTTATGATGNCCTCGGTGTCGATCAGTTTACCTACTATGCAAGTCTTGGCCTTGGCATGAAAGAGCAGAAGCGNTCGCTCGAACTATTCATCAACGAGGTCATGCCGGAGTTCGCGGAGGNTTAACCCGGCAGTTGCGCCGGGTGGTAATAATACGCACCGACGCGCCTGCCTTTAAGGGCNAAAAAACAGCTCAAGCCAGCCCCAGTCTCTCACGNGCCTGGTCGGCATCACAGACCTGTCCNCCGAGGTCGCGGATGATACGAACCGCTTTTTCGACCAGTGTCGCGTTGCTCGCGGGCACGCCTCTTTCCAGATAAAGGTTGTCTTCCAGGCCGACACGGACATTGCCTCCGAGTAGCATAGCCTGCGCCACCATCGGCATCTGCGTGCGGCTGATGCCAAAGCCTGACCAGAACACGTCCTGCGGCAGTTGGCCCACCATTGCCGTCATCGTCGCTGAGTCTGCACCGGCACCCCAGGGTATCCCCAGACACACTTGGTACATCGCCGGACCCTTGATGAGCCCCTCAGAGACCATTTGGTTGGCAAAACGCAGATGACCCAGATCAAACACCTCCATTTCGGGCTTGACGCCTATTTCGGCGTAACGCGCAGCCATAGCGCGCAGCATGTTAGGTGTCTGGATATAGACGTAATTGGCATTGTCGAAGTTGATCGTGCCGCAATCGAGCGTCGCAATATCCGGCCGCAGGAGTTCAACATGCGCCATACGTTCCTCGGCACTGATGAGATCAGTCCCCTCGCCCGGAACTTGCGGATTGTCGTCATCGACCACCAGATCACCACCCATACCGGCAGTCAGATTGATCAGCACATTTCTGCCACTGTTCCTGACAAGCTCCACGGTCTCTTTGAAGAGATTGATGTCCCGACTGCCTTTGCCGGTCTTGGGATCACGGACATGCANATGCACAATTGCTGCACCCGCGTCCGCCGCCTCAATAGCCGAGTTGGCAATTTGTTCCGGTGTGACCGGGATGGCAGGGTGCTTGTCGACTGTGTCTCCAGCCCCCGTTACCGCGCAGGTCACAACTACATTGGTGTTCATGGTCATAGGCCCTGTTCCTCCTGAAATTAACCCCGTATCAATCGACGATCAAATCATTCACTGTTCATTATCCGCATTAACCATCCGCGGCCATCCATCTTCCTCCGCCGGATACCAGTGCTCCTTGAGTACCTTCTGAATTTCTGCGAGACAGCGATCACGCCGGCGTTCCATGTCATCAAACACCCGTGCGCCAGACTCCTCTTCGCAGCCCTGAACGATGCGTCTTTTTAGCTCATCGGTCAACTCCGGCGCCTTCATATGCGACCAGGGAAGTTCCAGCGCCGGACCGAACTGTTCAATGGTGTGTCGCATACCCCCTGGACCGCCGCCCAGATGCCAGGCGAGAAATGTTCCCATGAACGCCCAGCGCAGTCCCGGGCCGCCGGTGACCGCTGCGTCAATCTCAGCCACCGTCGCCACACCCTGATCGATGAGATGCAGGGCCTCACGGTACAGTGATTCCTGCAGGCGGTCCGCGATATAGGCTTCGATCTCACGCCGAACATGCAGCGGCCGCATCCCGATCGAGCGGTAAAACTCCCCCGCCTTGGCAACCGCGGCCGGTGCGGTCTGCTCACTGCCAACAATCTCCACGAGCGGCAAAAGATAGACCGGCGCAAAGGGGTGACCNATGATCAGGCGCTCCGGATGGGCGCACCGGGACTGTAGNCGACTTGGCAGTAAACCGGAGGAACTGGACGCAATCACGACATCAGCACGTGCATGCTGGCTGATCTCTTCGTGAACAGCAATCTTGAGCTCTTCGCGCTCAGGTACATTTTCCTGAACAAAATCGGCATCACTGACAGCCTCGGCGATGTCACTAGCGAAATGCAACTGACCTTTTTCCCCGGTCACAAAACCGGCATCTTCCAGTACTGGCCAGGCATCCGCCACCATCTTCTCAACGTAATCCCTTGACTCGGCTCTGGGGTCAGCCAGAACGACCTCGAGACCGTTTGCAAGACATCGTGTAGCCCAACCGCCGCCGATGACACCCCCGCCCACCAGCGCAACCTTTCTTATTCTCTGCTCTGTCATACGTTCTTTATTCCTCTCGTTTCGAAGCCACTATTCGCCTTTGAAAACCGGCTTACGTTTTTCCACAAAAGCCCGTACTCCCTCTTTGGCATCTTCGGAGCGCAGCATCTTCCGATAGTTCGGCAGATCTCCGGTCCGCATGGTCTGGAACGCGCTCTCAATCGTATCCCCCTCAATCGCGCGCAGTACTTCCTTAATGGTCTGCACCGCAAGGGGTGCAGAATCCGCAATCTGCTGAGCCCACTGTCGTGCCGTTGTCATCAGGTCGGCTGACGGGACCGCCGCATTGATCAAGCCGTGGCGCATCGCTTCTTCAGCACCCATCTTGCGGCCCAGCCATAGCATCTCCAGCGCGACGTTATAAGGTACCCGCCGGGGAAGTCTCTGAATGGCCCCCGCGTCCGGAACGATACCCAACGGCATCTCAGGCAGTTGGAAGAAAACATGATCCGCGGCGATTACGAGATCACAGGACATTACCAATTCAAAACCCCCACCAATGGCATGTCCGTTGACAGCAGCAATCACCGGCTTGTTGAGATGCCACATCTCAGTCAACCCCGCAAAACCACCCGGCAGGTCGACATCCGCTTCCCACCAGTTGTCAAGTTGCTGTTCACCGCTATCGAGCGCCTTGAGGTCCCACCCCGCGGAAAAAATTTTTTCACCGGTAGCGGTCACCAACCCCACACGGAGTTCAGGATCATCCCGCAGCATGACCACAGCTTCATTAATCCTGCGGCTCAGATCAAAGTCGATGGCATTGACTTTCGGGCGGTTCAATTGAATCTCCAGCACACCGCCCTGACGACTTATATTGAGTTCGTTTGTTCGATCTTCCATTGCACTTTCAGCCCCGGTTTCCTGTTTTCCACAGGGTGTGAGTTACGCGGCGCACATTATGGCAATAACCCGCACAAAGCAATATTATCTGAGACCTTCTTTATACGCCGTGCACCGCGAGGACCTGCCTACCTTGCGGCCGCATTGGGACCCTGCTCCCGGGAGAGTTATGGATATCGAATTAAGCAGTGAACAACGGATGTTGGCTGACTCCGTTCAGTCCTTCGTTTCCGAGGAATTGCTTCCGCTCGAACTTGAAGTG
The DNA here is from genome assembly GCA_002171735.1 of Proteobacteria bacterium TMED61. Classification (GTDB taxonomy): domain Bacteria; phylum Pseudomonadota; class Gammaproteobacteria; order Arenicellales; family UBA868; genus UBA868. The sequence continues at coordinate 67,652 of NHDO01000044.1, forward strand.
GAACGTGCCGGAGAGGTCAGCGCCGAACAGGGTGACAGGATCAAGCGCAAAGCCCTCGAGATGGGCTTTTACGCAGCGAACCTACCGGAATCCGTTGGTGGTGGCGGCTTGGACTACACCAGCCTGGCCATTATGGAACGTGAATTTGGCAAAGTCTCCCATGCGTTGCACGGATTTGCCTGGCGGCCGACAGAATTGCTGATGGCATGTAACGATGAACAAAAATCGCGCTATCTCTTCCCCTGTGTGACGGGTGAAAAAGTCGAATGCTTTGCCATCACCGAACCCGGTGCGGGCTCAGACATCATGTCCATGGCAACCCGAGCCAAACGTGACGGCAGCGACTGGATCATTAACGGTTCAAAACATTTTGTCAGCGGTCATGTCGAGCCTGACTTCGCTATTGTTTTTGCTGCTACCGGAACCGACGACACGCCCCGCGGCCCGCGCAAACGGGTCACCGCTTTTCTGGTGGACCAGGGACATCCTGGGTTTGAGATCACGCGGGGACCCCGATGCGTCAGCCAGCGCGCCTATCTCAACTTTGTGCTCTCTTTTAATGACTGCCGTGTCAGTGACGCCCAGATGCTGGGCGACGAAGGCGAAGGATTGATGCTGGCCGACAAATGGATCAAGATGGGCCGGGTATGGGTCGGTGCCGGCTGCTGTGGGCGGGCTGAGCGGCTCCTTGAGCTATCTCTGGAATGGGCTGCGAACCGAAAACAGTTCGCCCAGCCGATTGGAAAGTTCCAGGGGACTTCCTTCAAACTCGCCGACATGGCGACCGAACTTCAGGCCGCAGACCTTCTGGTCATGCATGCAGCCCGCAAGGCCGATGCTGGGGAGATGACACCGACCGATGCCGCAATGTGTAAACTGTTTGCCTCAGAAATGCTGCATCGGCTGGCTGATCACGCCGTACAAATTCATGGCGGGATGGGTCTGATGGAGGATCTTCCGATCGAACGACTGTGGCGGGATGCACGGCTCGAACGCATCTGGGAAGGTACTTCGGAAATTCAGCGGCACATCATCAGTCGATCACTGTTGAGGCCTCTGGGCGCGTGAACGCAGCCCAGCGCGACAATTTGCGGCGACTGCTTGCGCCCCGCCACGTCGTTTTTATTGGTGGGGAGTCGGCAGTGTTTGCTGCAGGGCAGTGCGCGGCAGGCAATTTTCGCGGTCAAATTTGGGGGCTGAATCCCCAACCCAAACGTTTCGATACGATACCGAGCTATACCAGTGTTGAGGCACTGCCTGAACCCCCGGATGCGGTTTTCCTGGCCGTTCCCCGGCAGGGAGTTCCGGCAGTCGTTGCCGAACTAAGAGAAAAAGGTGCGGGCGGAATTGTCTGCTACTCCGCAGGATTTGGTGAACTGGGCGATGATGGCGCTGACCTTGAACGCGAGCTGATTACCGCCTGCGGTGATATGGCTCTCGCGGGACCCAACGTCTTCGGCCTGCTTAACTACATCACGGGCGCGCACCTCTGGCCCTTCAGTCATGGTGGAAAACCGGTCGACCGCGGTCCGGCCGTAATCTCCCAGTCAGGCATGCTTTCAGGATACCTGCTGACCAACCGTCGGTCGGTGGAGTTCTCCTACGTAATCGGGGCGGGCAACCAGTCTGTTCTGGGCGTTGAGGACTATCTAGATTATCTTGTCGACGATCCTGCCGTTACCGGCTTTGGTCTTTACATTGAGACGCTGAGAGATATTCCACGCTTTGCCGAAGCCGTAGGACGAGCGCTCGACCGAGGCATCCCCATCGTGGCACTTAAAGCAGGACGATCGGCTCTCGCGGCGCAAACCGCGCTCACCCATACCGGGTCCCTTACAGGTCAGGATGCGTTTTACCAGTCGCTGTTCGACCGAATCGGTGTGGCCCGAGTTTCCAGTCCAAGCCTGCTGCTCGAAACACTGCAGATGCTGACCACCGCCGGGGCGCCACAGGGCCGCCGACTCGCCGCCTTTACCTGCTCCGGAGGTGACGTCGCCATGCTGGCCGACTGTGCCGAACAGGAAGGACTAATTTTTGACCCTCCCGATGAGGCCACCGACCGAACTCTTCGTCAGTGGCTCCCGGACATTGCGACGGTGGGTAATCCGCTCGACTACACCACACCGTTGTGGGGTCATGAAGAGGTCCTGGAGAAAGTCTTTTCCGCTGCCCTAGCGCCGGGCTATCACGCGGCACTGCTGGTGCAGGATTACCCGCCACTCGATCTTGGCGAGGACCGGCCCTACTACCAGGCCGACGCCCGTGCATTCGTGCGCGCAACAGCCAGCGCCTCGATCCCGGCTGCAGTTTGCTCCAGCCTGCCAGAAAACCTTGATGCTGATACTCAACACACACTAATTGAAAGCGGCGTGGCCCCGTTGCAGGGGATCGGCGAAGCGGCGGCGGCGATCCGCGCCGCCGCGGTATTCGGCGAAGCGCTGGATAAAAGAAAGCGCGGCGGTGACCACTTTATTCCGGCTTGCCATCCAGTCGAGCGCGACCCCTCCGCTCTGCTGGATGAGTGGCAAGGCAAGCAACTTCTCTCAGCTCACCAAGTACGAATCCCGCAGGGCGAGGTTTGCCCCGCCCACGATGCGGCAGAGACGGCTCGGCGTATAGGGTTTCCGGTGGCACTGAAACTCGTGAACAGTGCCCTGCCCCATAAAAGCGATCACGGCATTGTGCGTCTCCACCTTTGCGATACCGATGACATCGATGGAATTGCTCACGAGGTGTTGTCACTTGGCTCCAAAGCACTGGGTCACCCTGCTGAGGACCGGATCCTGATCGAGCAGATGGCCGATGGCCTCGTCGCCGAACTTCTGATCGGTATTCAGAATGACCCGCAGTTTGGCCTGGTGATGACAGTTGCCGGAGGCGGTACACTGGTCGAACTGTTGGAGGACACGGCCACCGTGCTACTGCCCGCCCAGCCAGCGGATCTACTCGAGGCACTTTCTAAACTCAGGGTAATGGCGCTGCTGCAGGGCTATCGCGGTCGTCCCAAAGCGGATCTTGATGGACTGATAGATACCCTAATGAGCGTAAGCAACATGGCCATCGACCTTGCGCACACACTGATCGAAATGGACATCAACCCGTTATGGATTACTGAACACGGCTGTATTGCGGTCGATGCCCTTATCCGGGTAGGTGATGTGAATGTCCTGCCCACCGCGCCGAATTAACCTCCCCTTTTAGATGAAACCTGACGACGGGGGCGCACTTATTCTGCTGGACTACGACGGGGTCATCGTGAACTCCGCTCAACCGGTGCTCGATGAAACGGCTGTCTTCTGTAACACCCACGAAATTCCCTTTAATCTTGATCTGTCCGACTTTGACCGGCTTAATCCCGCAACCTTCACCATGCTGGCCAAAATCTGCGGGATTCCAGAGTCACTTCACCGCGAGTACGGTCGTTTTCTCCTTGACACACTGCAGAACGGGACATCGCGTATCCCGCTCTTTTCGGGAATTAAGGAAATGTTGCAGGATCTTTGTATGCGCCACACCCTGTGTGTGGTGACCGCCAATCACGCTGACGTCGTACGAACCCGCCTTGCCCACGAAGGACTGCAGGACTGTATTGATACCTATTTTGGCAGTGATCGACCCGGCACCAAGGCGGATCACATCCGTGAAGCCCTCACCCAGTACGCTGTCCAGCCAGACCGCGCATGGATGGTGGGCGACTCCATCAGCGACATCGAGGCAGCACGCGCCGGCGGCGTAAACAGTATCGCAGTCAGCTGGGGGTGGCAGTCCGGTGGGCTGCTGCAAAATCACGACCCTGATAAGCTCTTTAACACCCCTGCCGATATGCACGATTTCTTCAAAACGCTGGCGGACTCCAGCACCACAGAGGGTGTATGAACACCCTCGCGCATCTGCATCTATCCGGAGACGATCCCGAGCTGATCCTGGGAAATTTTATCGGTGACTCAGTACGCGGTGACGAGTTCTCACAACTTCACGAACGCGTTCAAGAGGGTGTCCTGCTTCACCGCAAGATCGATCGCTTTACCGATAAACACCTGGTCTTTCGGCAAATCTGTGCACTGATGCGGGAGGACTTCGGGCGTTATTGCTCTGTCGTGGCCGACGTCTTTCTTGATCATTTTCTCGCCCGGGAATGGGAGCGTTTCGACGCACGGCCGCTGGAGGATTACCTCCGCTGGGTCCATCAGATACTGGCTGGCCGTATCGATACGTGCCCAGAGCGATCCAGAAGATACTTCAAATATTTAAGTGCCACTGACACGCTTTTGCACTACCGTTCGACCGAAGGTATCAGCCAAACGCTCTCGCAAATGGCAAAGCGAGCCCGTTTCGATTCGGGGATGGAAAAAGCGGGCGCTGTATTGCTGCAGCAATACGTGAAACTCGAAGAAAGCTTTGAGCTCTTCTTTCCAGACGTGGCGAATTTTGCGGCAGGGGAAAGGCGCCTCGCTACCTGACGCGCTCAGGCGGAACCCGCATTCGTGTCAAAAGGCGTATGGTAGTAGTCACTCTCCATCGCCGACTGGCGAACCTGTTCGGTCAGCCGTTGCAGACGCTTCTCCGCAGTATCAATCTCACCACAGGACTCGCAGCCAAGATCCCCACAGGGCTGATGCGCGTACAGCCAAAACTGAACCGCGCCCGCCAAAAGACCAGAGGCCACTTCCCAACTGTCCGAGTCGGCGTCCTGATCCAGCAGTTGGTTTCCAAGCTCGATCATACGCTCAGCAGCCGCATCAAAATGGTGGGTGTCTTCTTCAAAATCCATGACTCTCTCCGGTCTGAAACTCATCCCGAAACGCTCAGCGCTCGGAGACAAGATTCTAACGACTTACCAGAAAGCGGTCGAAGTTCCCCCGTCACCACACCCATAACAGTAACTGCGATCATTGCCGCCTGCAAAGGCAGCTAGCGGGGCTTTCGAGGAAATCGACCGGGATCTGCTGGCTGAATGTCGAACTGGGGCAACTGGGAATCTCTTCCAGATGAATCATATACATGAGCGGCCTACCTTAAGGACGAGTCAGTGACTGGAAATGCTAATCAGCTCTGCCGGATAATATGTGGTTTATGACTTGAATCATCTAGACGCTCGAATTTTTTGCCTCAGAAGTTTCTTGATGGGCAACCCCTGTCGAGATAGGACTGTCGCAACGCGTGCGTGAACGAGATTCTGCGGTGAGGAAGGGCAAAACTTTTAGCATGGAACCAATCAGAATCAATCTCTACAGCGACACGCAGTCACAACCAACCCCTGAGATGCGTCTGGCAATGGCTCACGCGGAGATGGGGGACGAACAGCACCGGCTTGACCCAAGCGTCAACCGGCTATGCGAAGAGGTCGCTGAACTCCTAGGCAAGGAAGACGCCGTCTTTTTACCCTCAGGAACCATGTGCAATCAGATTGCCCTCGCAATCCACTGCACCGCGGGCGATGAAATCATTGCTGATCGCTCTGCCCACATCATTAATTTCGAAGCAGGCGGACCGGCATCCCTGGCAAGATCGAT
>NHDO01000045.1 GCA_002171735.1 Proteobacteria bacterium TMED61
ATGTCCTTCGAATGGCTTCAATGGACATCTCGGGGTAATGCCCGATGGTGATTCGGCGTCGAATAGCACCAGCAAGGTAGAGATATTGGATAGCAACTCGGCCACTTGGGTACACCCGAGCCCAGAGACCCCTCTCATCGAGGCCCACGTCATACCGCTTGTCTCTGATCTCAAGCCCTTTCAGGCCCGCGGCCGTCATTTTCATGCTGCTTCCCGATCAGGGGTAACACTAGGGGTAACAGTCTGTGTGTTACCCGTGACGAAATGACTAAGAATTCCACAAGACATATCGGGATATTATTTTCTTCCAAAAACAGGAAGTCAAATAAATAAAATCAAATACTTAGCTAATAAAAAATCGCCCTTTCGGACGCTCTGGGACAGCTTAGGATGGAGCCCGCAGACGGATTCGAACCATCGACCTGCTGATTACAAATCAGCTGCTCTGCCAACTGAGCTATGCGGGCATTTAGAAAGGACTACACCCCTATTTTACTTCCCTAGGCTGGCGACCGCAGTAAGCNGCGGGGTCTTTACCCGCTTTTNGGACAAGGGATCGGTGTAACTTCGGTCATGGCATCTCCCCACTTNTGNTCTGCAAACTCCTGCTTTCGCTCNGGGGTTACCACGTCTGGAACATCGAGCCAGTAAAGGGGTCCNAGNGTTCGTGCCTGCAATTTNACAATNANGGGAAGCTCCAGCGAAGCCAGGCCAGAGGCAAGTNCGTCCGCNTGTGATTTTCGTGCATAGTCTCCTAACAAAAGCATTTTTTCATCTCCAAACGCCAGATCACCGGTACTGATCCCGGCATCCTGAAGACTCATTCGGGCATTATCCCGGGCAATGTCCGAAAGAAACGGGCCTGCCAATACCTGATAGGCGTGCACCTCCCGCACCGCAGTGCGTTGCTGCGCCAGTCCATAGCCTTTGTTGACCAGGATGCGNCGACCGTGGCTCAGCGTCTGCTGAGTGGAAAACGGCCCTATTCGAAGACAACCGACTGTGGCNCCCATAACGATCGATTCCTCGGAGGTCAGTTCCATGGCCTCGAGATTGTGTCCCGCCTGTGCTTCCGGCAGGCCCAACTCCGCTTTTGGGGACAACTGCGTGGCCCACAGATACAAGCCGATATTTGCAAGGACCAGTAATGCCAACAGCCCTCTCATGATTCTTTTCCGGCGGCAAACTNAATTCCCTGCAACACGAGATCAGGATACACCGCCACGTCAAGATCCATCAACGGTGCCAGAGTGTCTGCCCACCCTCCAGTCATCAAAACCCGAATCTCGTCTCCAAGTTGNGANCTGAACTCATTCAGTACTTTTTCTATACCCCCCACCGTGAATATCAGGCTGCCCGCACTGACCGCGNTCGCCGTATCNGTATTAAANGCTCCGGGGTAATGCATNTCNNCAAGATCAAGATGCGCTGCCTTTTTGACCAACGCATCGGCAGCAACCTTTGGCCCGGCACTAATTACACCCCCGAGGAAAACACCCTCCTTTGACANTGCGTCNCANGTCACNGCGGTCCCGCAGTCAATNACCGCAAGAGAATCCTTGAAAATCTGTCGCGCCGCAATGAGCGCGAGCCATCGGTCAGCNCCCAACTTCTGGGGCTCAGGGTAACTGTTGATGACNCCGCACTGTTCCGGCTNGGCTTGCAATNNTTCGGGNTTGAGTTGCCACTGGTTTTGGCAATGATNCGNGAGGTNCGCAAATGCTTTAGGGCCGGCGCTGTTACTCACCANGACTCTTTGCACTGTGTTGAATTTCTCCCAGNGACTGAANTCTGTTTCNTCGTCANGGTAATCAATCGCCTGNCCCACAGTCATNTCAGNCGCGGTGGTCAGTGCCCACTTGATACGGCTATTTCCGTGATCAATCAGGAGANAGGAGCTTGGGGTCGGCATATNGTGNCGCGATAATAAAGAGATTCAGTCAGCCAATGACAGGCTGATATCCCCGGAGTTTATCGTTTCCACCACGCCGTCCGCACAGTGAACACAATAACGCCCCAACTCGTCGGCCCCCGCTCCGACNCCCTCCAGGCGTTTTCCTTTTGATTCNGTGCGAACCTNACGNCCCGCAAAGACATCCAATGCATTAAAGCGNTCTTGATCTGGCGCAAACTGATGCTGNTGAAATCGATCCAGCACATTTGCTATTGCACCAAGCACATGCCCAATGATTGTTGTACGCGGGGGAAGATCGCCCTCGGCATTACTGAATAGATCCGTGANGGGTTGCCCGGGATCGAACTGATTGGAGTCAGGTTCGTGCAGATTAATCCCGATACCNACNACTGCAACGGTAGCNCCGCCAGAGGAGGCATTGAGATCAACCAGAATCCCTCCAANTTTTTGATCCCGATACCAAAGATCGTTCGGCCACTTNAGTCCAACCGGCACCCCGGCGAGCTCCTTGAGGCATTCGGCAACTGCAACACCGATAGAAAGACTCAAACCTGTCATCTCGGCGGCTTCTTTTTGAAAGCGCCACCCTATCGAGAGCATCAGGTGGCAGTACGGCGAACCTTGCCAGCTTCTTCCCCGACGGCCACGGCCTGCGCTCTGGAATTCCGTGATACAGGCCTTGCCATGAATGTCTCGACCTGCCTGCTGTTCCCGGCTAAGCCAGTCACTGGTTGAATCCACGGTATCCAGCACCACAGCCTGGCGCGCAAAAGCAAAGCCTGTATTCTCAAGTTGCTCCACAAGATCACTCACATCAATGGGAAGAACCGGCTCTAGAAGTCTGTAGTGGGTATCACTCTCCTTGTGCAACGGCAAACCGTCCTGCTCGAGCTGTTGCAATAATTCAGCGACAGTNGCTTCATCTATTTGCGTGGCATTCGCAAGCTCGCCAAGACTTAAGGAGCGATCCGTGGGTAACATCCTGACCAGGCGGGTGCGGTCAGCGGTCATCGCTTGATCCGCCTTTTTTACGAAGACGATCAAGTTTCTCGCGAATTTTAATCTCGAGACCTTGGTCTACCGGGTAGTAATACTGTTGACCAATCAAAGACTCCGGCAAATAGGTCTCACCCTGGGCATAGNCNTCAGNCTCATTATGGGCGTATCGGTACCCCTCACCGTGACCGAGTTCTTTCGCCAGCCGTGTCGGTGCATTACGAAGATGCAGGGGAACTTCCTGAGTCCCNGTCNCTTTTGCTGCNTTAGTCGCTTCGTTNAATCCTTTATACACAGCGTTNCTCTTTGGCGCNCAAGCCAGNTAAACGAGAGCCTGTGCNAGTGCCAGNTCNCCCTCCGGTGANCCCAANCGCTCATAACTNTCGGCAGCATCNAGAGTAAGCGTGAGCGCTCGAGGNTCGGCGTTGCCNACNTCTTCGCTCGCCATTCTGATCGCGCGTCGCGCGATATACCGCGGGTCACAGCCNCCATCGATCATCCTGCAAAACCAATAGAGCACCGCGTCTGGATCTGTCCCACGCATCGATTTATGCAGTGCAGAAATCTGATCATAAAAAAGATCTCCGCCTTTATCGAAACGCCGCAAAGGCGTGCCAATAATCTCCGGAAGCATTTCATCTGGCAGAACACNNCCATCTTCTGTGGTTTNGNCAAACTGCGCAGCAATCTCCATCAGATTCAAAAGCCGGCGGGCATCGCCATCCGCCGCATCTATCAGCTGCCGGCGCGCATCTTCCGGGATCGAAAGTCTCAGGCTGCCCAATCCCCGTTCAACGTCGTCGAGCGCTCGATCCAGNAANTCCNTAAGGTCATCGTACTCNAATGGCTTTAACACGTAGACCCTNAGGCGTGATAACAGCGCNTTATTGAGTTCNAACGANGGATTCTCGGTAGTGGCTCCGATCAGNATCAGCGTGCCATCCTCTACATGGGGCAAAAACCCGTCCTGTTGGGCTTTGTTGAAGCGGTGCACCTCATCCACAAACAACACCAGTTTTCCGGGTAACCCCTTGGCGCGGGCAACCACCTCCCGGACGTCCTTAATCCCTGCTGTGACTGCCGAAAGCACTTCAAATCGGGCGTCACAATATTGCGCCACCATCCTGGCAAGGGTCGTTTTGCCNGTTCCTGGAGGGCCCCATAACACCATCGAATGAATCCGCCCGGCGAGCAGCGCCTGACGAAGNGCCGCGCCCTCGCCGACCAGTTGGNTCTGGCCGACAAACTGATCAAGACTTTGCGGCCGCATCGTTTCNGCNAGCGGTCGATGGTCTTGTGCGATCTCGTGTTGATCCATNGNTGGAGGGCCGCTCACGACCGTGGCGACTGATCCTGTTTGNNGGNCGGACTAAGCGACACCGGTAGCGTCTGTGGTTGCAAGAACGTGACGATAGGTGAGATTAATTCTGGGCGCAACGGTTAGACGGGTTTTGGGNACGCTATGGCGCCAGGCCTGCTGGCTGCCGTCGCGCATAACCAGCAAAGAGCCATTTTCCATAATAATTTCGTGNATCGGCAGATCTTTGCGACGTCGATGCTGCAGGAGAAACCGTCGTNCACCGCCAAGGCTGANGGAAGCAATCACAGGATCTGCACCCANCTCTTTTTCATTATCACTGTGCCATCCCATGCTGTCTTTNCCCGAACGGTAATGATTTGCGAGAACACTATTAAAACTACTCGNACAGAACTGATTCAAACGCTCCCGCAGGTCGTCGAGTTCCGGCAGCCATGGGCTGGGCTGGTTCACGGTTCCGGAGTAGCGGTAGACCGCCCGGCTATCNCCGTACCAGGCAGACTCCCGGGGTGAATCAACCCATCGCCCATACACGAAGACCCTAGGTGTCTGCCAGTCGATCCTGTTCCGAAGGGCTTCAAAGCANGATGACGCTTCCGAGCTCCCAAGAAACCCGGGCCAGAATTCAAAGACACCATCTTCGATCTCGAGCTGGCCTTCGCCTGCGACGAGGTGAGTACCACGAGCGCGAGTCTTGCTTGGAGACATAATGCAGACGGAACCTTGTCGTTATCTCAATGCCTGCTAATGCGAGGCGTCTTCACTCACCGCGGCTGCCAACGGGGAGGTGACAAANGCTGCCCCCGTGGAACGACCGCNACCTGGCTCAACGCTTGCGATAGAAGGGCATCCNAAAAGACTGGGATAAACACCATGNTGGGCCGTCGTGAAGTTTTCNAAGCGCTGTTCCAANNTGGCCTTGATNGANTCATCCAGNGCGNTATCTGCGAGCACATGATCTGAACCACCAACGTCGATCCTGGGNTGGNGCATGGCCTGTTCTGGCTCCATATCAAAATCGGTCATCANCGCGATCANCTGCATNCANGACGAAACAATCCGNCGACCTCCGGANGCTCCCACGGCNAACGTCACGCCCGATGNCAGTCTCACGATCGTCGGACACATATTGCTCAACGGCTGCTTNGTNGGNGCGAGAGAGTTNGGNCGTCCCGGGGTGGGATCAAACCACATGATGCCATTATTCATGAGAACTCCAGTATCCGGNAGCAGCAATCGTGACCCGAANACTGAAAGGAGCGTNTGCGTTAACGCAACGACGTTGCCGTGCCGATCAGTGACATTAAGGTGGGTCGTGCAACCGGGCGTCTTGCCATCTGGGCTATCGCCCATCCGATTAAGCCGATGCGCATAAGCGCTGTTAAGGCTATCGGCGACCGCGCAATAAAAGTCACCATCTGGCTGATTGCCTGGCACCGGCACCTGCCGAGCNAGTTCAGCGAGCGCATCCCGCATGCTCGGTCCACCGCAAAGGCCGACGGGGGCATAGACCATNGCATCCCGATAAGCAACACCCGACAACTCAATACACTCAGCCTGATAGGCCGCGAGATCTTCAGCTGTCAGGCTAATCCCAACCTCCTGGGCATCGCGCAACAGCCGACCCGCAAGATCTCCCCGATAAAATGTCTCGGGTCCTTCATCGGCGAGCTGCTGCAGAGTTTGCGCAAGACCTTTAAGCTCAATAACGGGAGGAGCGCCGGCCCAGTGGCCCATCGGCACCTGGCCATCAGGCAGGTAAACTGATCGTGTTGATTCAAAGCCAGCAATGTCTTGCGCGCTGGATGCAATCTTAAGGCTCGAGTACCAGTCCACGGTAAGACCCTGTTGCACNAGACTGATCGCCGGCGAGAGCAGTTCGCCCCACGAAAGCGTTGCAAAGCGGTCTGCCGCAAGCGCCAGACCCGCGACATACCCTGGCACGGCAACGGAATACGGCCCAAGCACATTTCGGTTATCCANAACNCCNGGCCAGGCAAAAAGATCGGAGTCGAATCCACTGCTCAGTGGATAGTCATCGGGATTTAATGNGCCTGAAGCGCGGACACCGAACTCAACGGCATAACTCTTGCCCGTATCNGCAAGATAAACCGTCATGAATCCGCAGCCACCAAGGCCGCTCATCCACGGTTCCACCGCCCCAAGGGCAAAGCCTGCTGCGATCGCNGCATCCACTGCGTTGCCCCCCTTCGCCAGCACTCTGGCCCCAGCTTCAGCCGCTTGATAATGCTGCGATACCACAACGCCGCCCTCCGCATGGACTGCGGGTTTTGCAATAGACCAGTGTTCCATTTGGCGGCTAATTNAAAATCCTGGGAACGGAGAGACCTCAGACCCGAAGAANCTTACCGGGATTCATGATGTTGTTGGGGTCGAGCGCCTGCTTGATTGCCCGCATGACGCTCACTGCTTCACCATGTTCGGCGACCAGAAAATCGAGTTTTCCATAACCGATACCATGTTCGCCGGTACAGGTGCCCCCCATCGCGAGCGCCCGCATCACCATCCGTTCATGCAACTGCTGCGCTCTTTCATGCTCTTCGGGATCATTCTTATCCACCAACAGTACCAGGTGAAAATTTCCGTCGCCCACATGGCCTACGATAGGCGCGACCAGATTGGATTCACGGATNTCGNGCTGGGTCTCACGAATGCATTCAGCAAGCTGTGAGATCGGCACACANACNTCAGTNGCCCAGATCTCGCCATCCGGACGCAACGCCTTGCANGCGTAAGCNGCATCATGGCGCGCCTGCCAGAGNCGGTTTCGCTCCTCAGTATTGGTGGTCCACTGGAAATTGCTGCCNCCCGAGTCTCCAGCAAGTTCCTGGACAACTTGCGCCTGTTCCTCNACACCCCGAGAGGAGCCATGAAANTCCANGAANAGCGTNGGCGCAACAGCNAGATCCGTTTTGGAATAACGATTAATGGCATCTACCTGCGCTTCATCCAGNAGTTCGATTCGGGCGACAGGAATGCCATATTGGATCGTGCTGATCACAGTAGCCACGGCACTGTCGAGATCCGGAAAGGTACAAACCGCGGAGGAGATCGCTTCTGGAATACCGTAGAGCCGAAGCGTAATCTCAGTAATGACGCCCAAGGTGCCCTCNGAGCCTACAAAAAGTCGGGTCAAGTCATAACCCGCTGCGGACTTGCGGGCCCGTCTCGCAGTTTTTATGACCCGACCATCGGCCATTACCACCGTCAGCGCCAGCACATTCTCCCGCATGGTGCCATAACGGACTGCGTTGGTGCCGGACGCGCGGCANGCAGTCATCCCACCGATAGAGGCGTCCGCACCGGGATCAATCGGGAAGAAAAGGCCTCGATCATGCAGGTATTTATTGAGCTGCTTGCGGGTGACCCCTGGCTGGACCACTACATCAAGGTCCTCATCGTGAACCTCGATGACCTCATTCATCTCCTGCATGTTGATTGAGATGCCGCCATGCAGTGCGGCAACATGNCCCTCNAGCGCGGTACCNGTGCCATAAGGAATGACCGGTACCTGATGCTCAGCACAAAGGCTCACGACCCGGCTGACTTCCTCCGTGCTGTGTGGCGTGACAACGGCGTCGGGCGGAACGCTGGCGTGAAAGGATTCGTCCTTACCAAAACGCTCCAGCACGGCTGCAGCCTTGGAAAGGCGTTCACCAAACTCTGCCTCAAGGCAAGCTATCACCTTAGTCACCGAGGACGCCGGGGCCCTGATTTCTGCCTGATCGGCCATGACCGTTTCTCGAAAAGGATNNTTNNGCTTCATTATATATATCTACCCGGCATCGGGTTCATGGATTAGGGTCTGAATTCGGCTTCTCTGCTACTATCATTCCATCGCAGTAAACAGTTCATCGACTTACCGTTAAAGTACTTTCCGCATGTCCAGGTTAAACGTTATCCATCCTGACGGAGATTCAGCGCCGTTCCTGCGNGGCGTCCTNACACGCTCTTTGCAGAAAGTGGGTCTGACGTTCAACGAGGCCTACGAGATTGCTTCAACNGTCCGGGACCAGTTNGCGGCTGATGAAGAAATTACCTCAGANGNTATCACGGAGGCGGTTTCAAAAATTCTNAATGAACAATCGGGCCCNGAAATGGNAGAACGCTACCGGCTCACCAAAGCGGGGCCGGCCTGGATCCGAATCAACGAAAAGGATCGGGACAAGATGTGGTTCTCCCGAACGATTTTCCGTCATCGCCTCGAGATCTGCGGAATTCCAGAGGGTCTGGTGGAGNGGCTTGTTCGAGATACGCATGAGCGCCTAACCAGAGACTACTCCCNGGGCATCGAGCGGCACGAACTGCATGAACTTTCCTGCAAGATGGTCGAAAGAGACGCCGGGACACTTTTTGCCGATTATCTTGATGCATGGCACCAGCTTCGCCAATCCAACCGAACCCTTGTGATTCTAATTGGTGGTGCGCCCGGCGTTGGGAAGAGTCACGCAGCAAGCCTACTTGCCAGTAGACTGAATATTTCCCGAACAGNGTCNACCGACATGTTCCGGGAGGTCATGCGCTCACTACGACCNCCTGAAATTGCTCCGGAACTGCATTACTCGAGTTTCGANNCCTGGAAGGCGGTGAACGACCCACCGCTGAATNCCTACNCGATAGATGCCCTAAGAACGGGATTTAACAGACAGGCTGACGAAATCGAGGTTGCCGTACATGCCCTGCTGGCAAGATCTCAGCAGGAACAGTTTTCAACCATCATTGAGGGCGTCCACGTTCGGCCCNCAATAGTGAAAGATTNCGCCCTACCCTCGGACACNATTGTTGTACCCTTGCTCATCGCCGCCGAGCGGNAAAAAACACTGAAAGCCTTTTTCCGAGGCAGGGCAATTTCTGCCCCGAGACGGGGAAGGAAGCATTATCTGGATAATTTGGATGCCATCTGGGATTTGCAGTCCCTGCTCTTGAGTGAAGCCGAAACACACGACGTTCCGATTGTGATCAACGAGGCCGAAGGCGGNAACATGATGACAAGAATGTACTCTCTTATCTCATCTGTGGTGCTCAAGGAATCCTCTGGCCCGTCTGACTGATCCAGCTTTACTCTCTTTCGATGAGTAAAGGTTTAGGCTAACATACCCGCTGCTACTTCCAGCGTTTCAACTCCCAGACTTAGTTCGACTATTAAGCTAACCGATACGATCGGTTAGCNATGATCGATTACTGCGCCTGTCATCAGATTAATTATGAGTAGAAAAAACAAGCAGAACAGNAAAACGCGAGGAAATGATCCTCTTGCAGCGCGAATTCCCCAAGCCGACAAGGCGGACCGACATATCCTCTATCAGCGTGCGGTGCAATGCGTTGAGTCTGAGATCGACATGGTTGATGAGACCTTCCGTCAATTACGGGGTCGAGACGCAAAAACACTCCGGGAAGACTTTTGTGGAACGGCAAATACAAGTTGCGAATGGGTCCGAAGACGCNAAGATAACCGAGCCTGGGGAGTTGACCTCGATAAGGAAGTNCTCGCCTGGGGTNAAAAACATAACCTTGACGCGTTGAAGGGAGAGGCAGCCGAACGGATTGAACTCATGCATGACGATGTGTTGACNGCAGACACGCCGTCAACAGATATCGTCCTGGCAATGAACTTTAGCTACTGGATCTTCCAGACCCGTCCGGCATTGAGAGCATATTTCTCCCGCATCCGTGACTGCCTGGTGGATGACGGTATCCTGTTTCTAGACTTCTATGGCGGCTATGANTCCATGCGTGAACTGAAAGAAGAAACAGATCACGACGACTTTATCTATGTCTGGGATCAGGCCCGTTACAACCCGATCACGGGCGCCATGAACTGCCAGATCCACTTCAAATTTCCGGATCGCTCCCAGATTAAGCGTGCATTCAGTTACGACTGGCGGCTTTGGACACTTCCAGAGATTCGTGAACTGCTTTCAGAGGCAGGCTTCTCGCAGGTACTGGTCCATTGGGAGGGCACTGACGAGAAATCCGGGGAAGGAGACGGNATCTTCACTGCCACGGANGAAGGTGAAGCAGATGCGGCATTCATCTGCTACATATCTGCCGAGAAATAAGCACCTNCCCTACCAGACTGTTCTCATTGCACCGCCATCGACCACCAGCGTTTCACCAGTGATATAGGTTGCGGCGTCCGACAGCAAAAAAGCGCCGGCCTGGCCAAATTCATCCGCTTCCCCAAACCGGCCCATCGGGACTGTTGCTGCCCGGGCCTTTGAGATCTCTTCGAGGGAGACACCAGTCCGTTCTGACTGGGTCNGCATCAATCCTCTGAGGCGATCGGTGTTTATAGCGCCGGGAACAAGATTGTTAACCCGGATACCTTCCCCCGCCAATTGCTGCGAAAGACTCTTGGCGAGACTGGTGACCCCCGAGCGCATCACATTCGACAAAAGCAGCATATCNATCGGCTCCTTAACTGATGAGGACGTAACCGTTAGTATTGACCCGCCACCGCGCTCGCGCATGGATGGCAATACCGACCGGATCATGCGCACGGAACTCAACAGGGTTAGCTCAAATGCGGCCTGCCAGGCGCTGTCATCAAAATCATCNAAGAGACCTGCCGGCGGGCCTCCTGCATTGACGACCAAACCGTCGATCCCGCCGAACTGCGCGATAGTGGTGTTGCGCCATTCAGAAATCGATTCTTCATCGCGAGCATCAAAGACGCAGGAAATTACCTCGGCCCCGGTCTCCTCACGAAGACATCTTGCACTTTCATGCACCCGGGGCTCAGTCGGCGCTGCGATGGAAACCCGTGCGCCCTCTTTTGCCGCCTGGCGGGCGATGCCGTATCCCAGTCCCCGGCTCGCAGCCGCCACCATAATACTTTTTCCTTCGAGCCCAAGATCCATATCGCACTCCTATTGTGCAGTTAACAAAATATCGCGCTTATAGCGCGAACGCTCGCCGTCGAGCCGGCTTGAGGATAATCATAACTGTCCCTCCACCGGCAGCACTCTCGAAACANCTGCCAGTATCCGCTGAACAAGACTCGCTTCGGGCTCCCTCTGATACCTTGTTATTTGCTGGGTGTTAGGGTCGCGCCCCAGCCAAAAGAGGCTGCCGTCCTCATCCAACCCAACCTGGTAGGCAATATCCGGAAGCCGCTCCAGCGCTAAGGCCGCGATCTGTCCAGCCATACGGGCATCCTCCACCACAATCCCCAGTTCGGTATTTTGGTAAACCGANCGTGGGTCAAGATTCAACGATCCAATAAATGTTTTCTTTCTGTCAAAAACAAAGGTTTTGACATGAAGACTCATGTGAGATGCCTCTATCTCGCCAACCGCACCGGATGAAGGGGAGGCTGGTCTATCGACTTTCAATTCATAAATCTCAACACCTGCACGCAGCAGGGGTTTTCGATACTTGGCGTAATGGCCGTGCACTACTGCGACATCATTGGAGGCAAGAGAATTGGTNAGGACAATGACNCGGCCTCCTTGCCTTACCGCCTCCGCCAGGGCTGCAACNCCTTGATCCCCGGGAATGAAATATGGATTGAAGATAAGTAACTCATCTGAGACTTCCTTAAACAGCGGCCACAGCGCAGGGCCAAGATGCGTNCTATCGTCGTCTAGGGGTAGTCGGACNTTTTCCGGTCGGTCAGAGAGNACCAGTGCAGGCGCAACCGCCAGAGGAAGCGTCCCTGACTGAAGATGATCAAAAATCGGGGTTTCACGCAAACGCTCTAAGTAAATACTATCCTGCTGCGCCTCGGTATATTGCGAAAGTTGTGTCCATTTCGTTTTTGCCTCAGCGGATGTGATCTGGGTTTTGGCAAGTTCGTCTATCGAGTAGGACAGCGGACTGTTCCAATATTCATCATACTGATCAGAGATAGCCTGAACGGCAGGTCCAAAAATCATGACATCCATATCCAGGAAATTGGAGGCTTCATGGGCATCGTAATACTCGTCCCCCACATTCCGGCCCCCAGCGATCGCCACAACACCATCAATAATCATTGACTTGTTATGCATGCGACGGGTAACCACGCCAAAACGGTAGAGGTACTCAAATAATCTAAAGCGGCGATTGGCGAAGGGATTAAAGATTCGTACCCCGATGTTGGGATGGGCATGAAGCGCCAGAAGATCCTCATCCCTCCCCTGAACACCAATGTCGTCCAGTAAGAGTCGCACCGCAACGCCCCGATCGGCAGCCAGCAAAAGTCTCTGCGCGAGNAGTTTTCCGGTCGTATCGTCATGAAACAGATAATACTGCGCATCTATCGATCGACTCGCCCGGTCCACACCCGCAAGGCGCGCCGCAAAAGCATCCAGCCCGTCTTTNAGATAATGGGCNCCACTTTCTCCGGGGAAAGGCTCAAGCTTTTCGGCAATCACCCGCTCTAGATCCGTTTCATTCTGGATCGCCGGCGTGGTCTGCAGAGATCGCTCGATGGGGGGTGCCAGTGAGGCGCAGCCACTGAGCAGGGTGCCCAGCAGCAGCCCAAACAAGATCTTCCTTTTGCTTAATTCAATAGTCATTGATCACATTTAGCAGGCACGAACACACATCACTCCTCCTCCCCGCGTTAACACCGTGAATTGATGTTAGCAAATCGATCTGACTCGCGGACAGGAAACAAGCCATCACTGTTACCCTGACGGCCTATTTTCACGATAATAGGCTCATACCAAATACCGACCCTCTTCGATGACAAAGCGATA
>NHDO01000046.1 GCA_002171735.1 Proteobacteria bacterium TMED61
CGAAGTAAAACCCCTGAGCTTCAATCTCTGTCTGGAAGTGTTTCAGGAAACGTTGCAACGAAGAAGTTCCCGTCTTCCCCGCGCCTATATGCAAAAAAACGGTTCCTGACACCTCATAACTCCACTGGGTAGATGACAATTTCTAGGAGGATACCTCCTTTAACCGTGAAGGGTAGGCTCCTACCCGCAAGTACCGCTCTAGAAACCGAATTGGCTTGGGGTGTGAGAATTAAATGTCGACTGGGTATTTTGCCCTTACCAGGAGCGAACTGCATTCGGTCTCCTGATGACCCGGATTGCAAACGGCACAACTTCGCGTTGACGAATGGGCGTGACGAGAGAGCCTATGCGAAGGACGCGCTTAATTTCTTTCCGCTGGAGGGTCTCGGAATCAATTTGGATTATTTCGCACCGGTGTGGCCAACTATCGAGAAAATAAAGGGAAGGTTAAGAAACTTCGAGATGGGTAGGAGCAGTTCAAATAAAAACCCCCGCATTGCGCGGGGGGTAATGGTTGATGGCTCGCTTGATGGCTCGGTTTAATTTGAGGCTATAATAGTAGCGCCACGGAGCACATGCACAACCTTGCCAAGGTTGGGGTCGCGAGTTCGAGTCTCGTTTCCCGCTCCAGTATTTGCGACTGTCTAGCACTTTCATTAAACGCATATATGCGTCTAATGACTTAAAGTGCTATTGATTGACGTCATTCTGACTATACACCTACAGATCTAGGTCTTCGATGGCTTTTATGGCCTGATCTTTGTTTTGATGCAGATAATTTTGGGTCGTTGTAATCGAAGCGTGACCTGAAAGATCTGCAACAATTGGGATAAGAGAGTACTAGTGGAGCACTAAAATCAGTAATTGCTATGAACAGTCGGCCTTACCCTGCTCTTGAGGCGCTTTCGATAAGCCCAGCTAGTGGCGCTTTAGGAGCGGTAATCGAGGGTTTGGATGTTGGTAACCTCGACTCAGAGGAGATTGCGGCAGTACGTATGCTGTTGGATGAATACAGCGTCCTTGTGTTTCGCGACCAAAACCTTACCCCTGAGGATCAGATAGCCTTTACGGCAAACTTTGGTGCGGTCGAACAACATCCGCTTTACAGAAGTGCGATTCTGGACGGATATCCTGAGATACTCGTTCTAGAGCATAAAAATCATCAATGGGTGAACGGAAGAAATGACGTTTGGCACTCAGATGTCACTTTCTCGGAAAAGCCTCCGTTGGGAAGCGTGCTGTATTGCCGAGCTATTACGGAAGGATTGGGCGATACACTTTTTTGTAGTATGCGCCAGGCATACGACACTTTATCTCCGGGTATGCAACAAATGCTTGGGCAGTTGACCGCCGAGCATTCGTCGGCCCGAATGGTGGTGCGCAACAACTCGGAAGGTTACAACGTTCCTATTGATGACGTGCCGCCACCGGTAAATCATCCAGTAGTCCGTACGAACTTGGCGAATGGCAAGAAAAACCTTTTTGTCAATCCGATCTATACAATCTGTTTTTCTGGGATGACCGAAAAAGAGAGCGACCCTCTGCTCAACTATTTATATGAGCAGGCTACACGGCCAGATAATATCTACCGGCACCGCTGGAGAGTTAACGATGTTGTGATGTTCGACAACCGGTGTGCAATGCATTACGTAGTGCTGGATTACGGCCCTGAAATGCATCGATTAATGCACAGAACAACGGCGGCAGGGGATAAGCCCGTTTAGTTTTTTAGCGACTAAGTCTCGTTACTCTTTAAATCAATTCTGCATCACGCATCGCTGCGCCAATAAGGGCTTTAGTTTCGTCTGTGATTTCCACTATGGGCAATCTGCACTCCTCGGTACAAAGATTCAACAAGGCATTGGCATACTTAACGCCCCCTGGGTTGGGCTCGATAAAAAGAGCGTCAATCAAGGGCATTAACTGACGTTGCAACCTCAGCGCTTCTTTGTAATCGTGCCGCGCACACGCCTGCTGCATTTCGGCACTTAGTTTGGGCGCGGCATTAGCGACAACTGATATACAGCCATTGCCACCATTCACGTTGTATGCAACAGCCGTTGCGTCCTCCCCTGAAAGGAAACTGAACTCCCCCGAAATCAAACTACGCTCTTGCAGCGGTCTTGCGAGATCACCGGTGGCATCTTTAACCCCGATGACAGCATCCAGTTGAGACAAACGAGCCATAGTCTCGGGCAAAATATCGACGATGACTCTGGGGGGGATGTTGTAAACCACAATTGGCAGGTCAGTAACACTATTTAACGCGCTAAAATGTTGGAAGATTCCTTCGGCACTGGGACGATTGTAATAACCCGTAACGTGCAGGACGCCATCGGCACCTGCTTTTGCTGCATGCTTGGTATATTCAATGGCGTCATTGGTATTATTCGAACCTGAGCCAGCGATTACCGGAATTTGCCCACCGGCCTCGTAACAAACGACCTCTACCACCTGCTCGTGTTCCGCCTTACTGAGTGCGGGAGCCTCTCCGGTCGTGCCCACCGGGACGAGCCCTTCTGTGCCGTTGTCTATGTGCCACTTCACAAGTTTGCGAAGGGCGGTAACGTCCACGCGACCCCCTTCGAAGGGTGTAATCAATGCAACGATTGAGCCTGCAAACATGTTGTCCTCTCGATCTGCTAACAAAATGAATTGGGAGCTATGGATCTGCTGATAAAAAGTTTAAATGAGCCTGGAAATCAGATCAAACCTTCATCCGACAGAGTTTTCTCTTTTATTTTGGATCCTTAGAAAAACGAGACGAAACTTCTAGTGCTCATCCCCGCGTCTTCACGAGGGAATCGGACTCTCCAGACCGTCAGCGAAAAAATATCATTCTCGTTTTCTTGGCAGATGAGGATCTTCTGGCAGCTCTGGGGGCGCCAATTGCTCATGAAGTAATTCACTGAGCAAAATAGGTCGTGCGGGTGGGCGAGTACGAGGCATTTCTCCATTCGGTTCTTTGTCGCGGCTGCCGCTTTTTGTCACCGCCGCGAGGGATGCAAGACAGTTGCGTCCTTGACATCGACCCATTCCGGTCCTGGTTGCTGCTTTGAGTTGCAAGGGCGTCGTCAAGCCTTTTGCTTTATATTTTTCTAACTCACTTAGCGTTACATCCTCGCAGCGGCAGATGATGGTTTCAGGGGTTATCAAATCGTACCAGTCGACTTTAGTCATAAAGACGCTCTCGAGTCCGGACCGAAACCTGCAAAGACGTTTGTGCGCGGTAAAATCTCGGGTGAGCGTTGCCTTCGCTGATTTCGAGACCGTGATATCCGCATGGACAGCCGCATTAATACCGGCGATACGACCCTCAACAAGTGAGAGTTCTACGCCGCCTATTGAGGATCCATCTCCGGCAACGAAAACGCCTCGCGTACTGGACATCATTTTTTCATTTGTTAGAACGTTAGGACCGCCCCGCAACGGCATTGAGACCTCTTCGAGTCCCAGCAGCCGAGGGAGCTCCAGGGAGGGCGTCAGGCCGGTTCCGATAACCATCGTTTTGGCCGCTATTTGACGGACTTGTGAGCGAATGAATTTTCCATTTGAATCAATCGGTGCGATCTCGACAGAGTTCAGGGAATCGCCTCCATTTGCCGCGATGACACCATAGCCCCTTAAGACAGGAATTCTTGCTTTACGCAGAGTCCTCAAATATTTAACCGCAAGTCGAAGATTTGAGCCGCCATAAATGAGTTCACCCGCGTGACGAACAATGTTCCAAGACCGGTTGGATGCCTCCACAACGACGGCTACTTCTGCCCCTACAGAAACCAAGCTTGCAGCAGCAACTAGCAGTAGAGGTCCATTACCGGCTACGACGATAGGTCCTGCCGGGATGACACCCATCCCTTTAATTAAATTCTGCGATCCTCCGGCCGTGATGACACCGGGTAGGGTCCAACCAGGAAAAGGGTAGACATGATCTCTAGCACCTGCAGCGATCACTATGGCAGATGACTGGATTCGTCCCGACCGTTGGCCGTCTGCGACCCCGATCGTGAGGGGATCATGAATATCCCAGACTGTAGCGCCCGGGCGATAATCGACAAGCGGCGAATCTAGGGCGTTGACAAGTATCTCGAAGCGTTGCCGGTCCCTATCGGAGGCCAGGCTTGCAAATGTGAAGTTTTTCGGAGCCGGTTGCCGAAAATATTGTCCGCCGGGGTGTTGATTATCATCAACCAGCGCTACCCTGGCGCCGAGTTTTACCGCTTCTGCCGTGGCAGAAAGGCCCGCGGCGCCCGCTCCAATAATCGTTATATCAACTTCTACGATGGCCATTCTTTTTTGACTGCTTTCACAGTTTCTACGATCATCCCATCTTCGACTGTCTGTCTGCACGCTCGCTCCGTGCTGATGCCATTGATTCGTACGATGCACTCCCAGCATACACCCATGCCGCAGAAGTAACCCCGTGGCATCCCTTTTTCGGATAATCTGGTTGCGTAAACTCCCGCCGCGATGAGCGCAGCGGCGACAGATTCTCCCGCGTAGCTGTTAACCGACTGACCATCAAACTGAAAAGTTATCCGATTATTTTGATTTGTTTGTTCCCCGGGGAAGCGTCCAAAGCGATTGCCTGAATTAGAGCTCATTTTACGAATCTCTGTGGCGAAAACTGTGGAAAGGCCTCACGGTCGGTAGAGCTCAAAATCATCTGTGCAAGCCTCACACCCAAGGCAGGGGCGAGGGAATAACCACCACGGGCACACGCAAGCGTCCAAACGTGCTCGTGCTGACCAAGTTGACCCATAACCGGTAAGGCATCGGGTGCAACCGCTTCGAATCCGGCCCAAGTCCGCGTGATGCGCAAATTACTAAGTTTAGGAATAACGTCGACCGCTATCCGCATGTTGTGTAGGAATCGCTCGTAATCAATATCTTTCGTGCCGGAGTTTACGGAGCCTCGGCCCTGCCAACCGCCGCCAATTAAACAGGTTCCGTTAGGCAACTGCTTGAGGGACAAGATTCCGCCAGCGTGGGTAATAACACGGTCAAATAACGGGGATGAAGGCTCTGTCACTGTTAGCATGTTGACATCTACTTCCATTGGTAACTTAGCACCCAATAACGTAGCGACTTCACCAGCCCATGCGCCAGCCGCATTGACGACATGGCTCGCGTAAATAGTCTCGCCCTTATCGGTCTTGATAGAAAAGCGACCGATTTCCGATGTCTTGTCCCGCTTAATCGCAGTTACGCAGTTGTCACTAGCAATGACGACGCCTAGTTGGCGCGCGACAGTAACCATAGAATTGCCAACAAGCAATGGGCTGGAGTAACCATCATGGGGGCAAATACTGCCCGCCCTGACTGCAGGCCCGAGCCATGGACCCAGCCGCTGAACCTCTTCTCGGTCGAGCATTTGAACATCAATACCGTTGTCTTTTTGAATCCTTACCGATTCCTCAAGCTGGAGGCGCTCCGCCTCAGTAGTTGCGACTCGAATTCCTCCAGGTTGCCCAAAACCTACTTCAACGCCGTAGTCTTCAGGCATTCGCTTCCAACGTTCAATCGATTCGTGAATGAGGGAGAGCACCTCCGCACGTTTTACCTGTATTGACAGGGTGCCGGCATTCGCTCCCGAGGCGTCGGACCAAGGCGCGCCTTTATCCAACACCACAACGCTAAGGCCCGCCTTAGCGATCGGCAGCGCTACAGACAGGCCGGAAATTCCGGCGCCGATAATTACAATATCCGCTACTTTTGGTAGATCCACAGGTCAGATCACACTTGGAATTTGAATCCTTTACCAGCTTGCCAAGGTTGGATCACGACTTCAGGCTTCGCGCTCCACTTCAGTTTGTATACTGTAATGTACTTTTATCAAACCCTTGAATAGTAATGTATAGGATCAGCCAATATAGCCACCCATCCAATGACGCTATATGCTCTAGGCAATCGGTAATTGCTCCGAGCAACAACTTGTATCTAAGACCTTATATTAACTCTGAGAGAGTTCATGGCTATTCCTGAGTCCCGCCGCTTGGCGTTTAGAGAGATTCCGATCATAGACCTTTCGTTGTTGGTGTCAGGAAACAGAGATAGCGCGGCCGTCGAGGAAATAGGTAAAGCATGCCGTGAGGTAGGATTTCTCTATGTCAAAAATCACGGGATTCCGAAAAAGTTGATCAACGACATATTAGCCGCTGGTAGAGAATTCTTTGAAAGACCCCTTGCGCAGAAAGAAAAAGTTCTTTTGGATACGCGGATACGGGGTTACCTACCGTTAGGGTATCGGTCTTACGAAGGGGAATCGATTGCAGCGACTAGTAATCAAGAAGGATTTTGGATGGGACCTGACCGCCCTCTAAAATCATATAATCGCCTCGATGGCCCAAATTTATGGCCTGAGAACAGTCAGTCGCTAAGAAATTCATTGGAAGCATATTACAAAGCGGCTACCACGTTAGCGATCGCTCTTCAGAAGGCTTTCGCGCTAGCTCTTGGATTACCTGATGGTTTTTTTAAAGAATTGTTTGTGGATCAGTCATCTTTACTGAAAATTAATCACTATCCACCCCAAGATAATCCAACCTCGGTCAGCAATATTGGAGTTGTTCCGCATTCAGACGAGGGAGGGTTCACCATATTATGGCAAGACGAAAACGGAGGCTTAGAAGTTGAGAGCAAAGGGGGCGAGTGGGTAGTTGCGCCGCCAATTGAAGAAACCTTTGTTATTAATCTAGGCGACACAATGCAAATTTGGACTAATGGGGAATTTTCTTCGACACCCCATCGTGTGATCAACCGATCCGGCGTCGACCGTTACTCGATCCCATTTTTTGCAAGCCCTCGGTGGAACGCGCCAGTGAAACCTCTTCTGGACTCAGTGCGTACCAACGACTCGTTAGAAGAGACATTTGAGGCGTACCAATCACGACACCATCGGAGGATATTCCCTCTCGCTTTTTCTTAGAGGGGATTACTTTTCGACTCGTGTATCGTGAGGTGGGTTCGGCAAGGTAGAGCGGTATCGGGAAACGTCAGCGCACTTGTGACGGTAGATTTTGACAGTACACATCTAAAACACTAGTATTGCAGCCCCCGGACCAGGAAGCGAAACCTTGCGAAGGTTTGCATTGCAAGTTCGAGTCCTGTTTCCCGCTCCAAAGTTTGTTCTCTTAGGCTGGGTGGCAGAGTGGTTATGCAGCGGCCTGCAAAGCCGTGGACGCCGGTTCGATTCCGACCCCAGCCTCCAAACAACCCCTAAAGATAACTCTTCAGTTTGAAAAGACCGCGAGTTATCTATGTATTCGTCCGGCAAATGAATATAAACGCCATTGTGCCCTTGATGCTGCTTTCCGGAAGCATTTGGTAATGGCACTCACGTTCCTGATGATTCATATCTGATCTACCAGCTAATTTGATTTAATTAAAATAGCCCGATCCAGTAATTGAAGCCAGCGTTTTTGAGAGAAAAAATGTCCGACAAAGCAGTCTACAAAAAAATTATAAAAGCGATCTTGATTGATGGATTAGTCGATGGAGAGCTTTCGCCACTTGCTACGCGTGTTATCCACGACAGCGACGATGATTCTGACGACGACAGTTGCGCAACCCTCGATATCGATCTAGACGGGCTTGTCGCACTCATTAGAGTAGATGTCATGACGAGGGACGAATACTTTGAGGAAAGAGATGTCCGCCACTGACCAAGTCCCCTTACATCCACTAAGCTCAGCGTGGTTTTCCCGAGGCAGATGGGAGCTAATCTCGGGGGGGCTAGTGCCAGGAGGCGGGATGGTTCTTTTTGTTTAGAATAAGGGACTGATGGCATAACGGTAATAAAGGTTAGTTATGGGAAAGCGAGTAAAGAAAGGCAAGGTGATGAATAAGGTTCGACCAGTGAATCGATCTAACGTAGCAAAGGATCAAAAGCGCATCCGCGAGAACGCGGCAGTCCTAAAATAGGGTAATAGGGCTCAGTAGGGCGTCCTGAAACGCAATGGCAGACGTAAAGGTTTCTCATAAAGGGGTC
Source organism: Proteobacteria bacterium TMED61 (assembly GCA_002171735.1). Taxonomy (GTDB): domain Bacteria; phylum Pseudomonadota; class Gammaproteobacteria; order Arenicellales; family UBA868; genus UBA868. The sequence continues at coordinate 7,991 of NHDO01000046.1, forward strand.
GGAAAACGGGCCACCAAGAATAGATTTTACGAAAAATCAGCCAGTAAAAATCCGTTATTAATTGCCCGGGTGGCGAAACTGGTAGACGCAAGGGACTTAAAATCCCTCGGCCTTGCGGCCGTGCCGGTTCGAGTCCGGCCCCGGGCACCAACTCTAACCACTTCATGATTCCCCTCAAGAACCGCGAGAGTTTCTCACTTGAGAACTATCACAAGGTTGCTTGGTTAGAGGAGGGAATCGCAATTGCGGATTCCGCAATTGCTAGGATTGACGATGCAAGGAGTGGCTTCCTATCCCTACTGGAGAGCGATGATGACATCGTCATTTATGGGGTTACCTCCGGGTACGGTCAGAACGCTTACCAACGTTTTGATAAACAACAACGGCAAATTCATGCCAGAAAAATAAGTTTCGCAACGTCAGCGGCCTTTGGCGATCCCGCGCCGGAACGACTAGTGCGTGGGATTGTTTTCGCCAGGCTTGTGAACTTTATAGAAGGGCATGCTGCGGTTTCCTCAGATCTGGTGGGGCAGGTTGCTGCAATGCTCGATGAAAACCGTCTTCCTCCAGTACCTACCCGAGGGATCGGGTGCGCTGGCGAAATCCAACCGCTAGGACACCTTTTTAACCATCTCTCGCAAGAACGCGTCATGGGGGTTAAGGAGAATCTTGCTCTGGTCAATGGGTCACCCTGTGCGAGCGCACTTGCAGCAGATGTTGCGCTATCAGCCCGGCGACGCCTGGACCTGGCCTACCGGTTTTTTTCTCTCTCCATTGAGGCGTTACGCGCCCCGCTAGCGGCATGCGACCCCAGCCTGGATTTGCTCTGGAGGGCCCCCGAAGAGCTTTGCGCGCTGCGAAAGCTTAGAGAGCTCACCCAGGGTGGAGACCATGAGCGTCGTTCTTTTCAGGCACCTGTGTCGTGGCGGATACTTCCCCGGGTTCTGGCCCAGGCCGAACACGCAGTTGGTCGTCTGGAGTCGGTCGCTAACTCGTCGTTATCGAGTATTACGGATAATCCAGTATATATACCACCCGATAATGATTATCCTTTGGGTCGTGTCTTTTCGACCGGGGGGTATCACAACGGCCTGGCCTATCCCGCGATTGATGGCGCGACAGCCTCCTGGGCAGACCTTTCAACCCTGGGCGATCGGCAGATCACCAAGCTGCTGGACAGCAAAGTCTCTCATCTTCCTGATCAGCTGCTAGCAAAGGAGGATGGCTACATCGGCGTCGCGGGAATGGCGGCTGTCGCGTATCAGGAGGAGGCGAGGAGGGCTGCTCAAGTTACTTTGCTACCCGGTTCGGAGGGTGGTGGCTTTGGCCAAAATGATATCGGGGTACCCACATTCTGGGCCTTCAATCAATATGGAACGGCCAGTAAAGCGCTGGATGCCGTTTTAGCTTACCTTGGAGTTACTGCAAGTCAGGCCTTGTACGTTACAGACAGGAGCGCGCCTCCCGCTCTTACAGGTTTCTTGGAGGCGATTCGATCGATGGTGCCGCCAGTGACAGATTCAAGAGCTCTCGGGCCAGAAGTTGAGATCCTCGCCGACCAGATCAGTGAAGCCGTTGTCGGTTCATCTGCCACTGTCGACCTAGAGGTTTTGTAATGGATTCTCGAATTATAGGAATTGGTCTCATTTTCGTGACGGTCTTTGCGCATGCGGCTGATGATCAAAGGGAGGGGTTTACACGGTTTCTGACGGATAAGGTGTGGGCTGTGACTGAGGTTGGGGATCCAACCGGGCTTGCATCAGATCCGATCGTCCAGCGTTTTGAGCTCCGCCCCGGAGATTGCCTCTCTGAACCACCGTTCAATGATTGCGAAAACAGCGTTGAGCGTGCCGAACTTGCTCAGGATACCAATCCGCCCAGCTCTTCTTCGGACGCATATTGGTATCGCTGGGAGGTTTTTTTCCCGGAAGATTTTAAAGGGAGTTATCCTGCCCGCAACCGACATGGACAGTTTATTGATAAGGCCACCGGTAGCGCGGCATGGGTGTTTGAGATTGGAAGCACTGGCGCGTTGTGGTTCGGCAGTCGCTTTGACGATGAGTCACGTTTTTTCTCTGTGATTAATGAACGTGAGCTTCGTGGCCAATGGCATGAGATTATTGTAGAAGGGGTCTGGAATAATCCCGATGGCAGAATAAATGTCTGGGTAAATGGTGAGCAACGTGCCCGGTATCGGGGGGTAACTTGCGGGCGCTGCAAGATATTTTTGAGTTACGGCATCTCGCGGGTCGGGGTGAACGAGTTTAAAAAACGTCACCCGGAAAAAGNGTTACCNNTTCAGGTGNTNTANTACCTNCCNGNNNGGNTCCANNGGGATGATCCAGGCTGGATTGTNNCGCCTCCNCCCAAACCNGCNNANGAAGNTGAGGANNCNCNAGNGTCNACTGTGGAGATNCAGCNAGAGACAGCCGANGNGGCNGGGAGCAANACNGCTGAAANAGCCGCTGNACCNCCCGAACCAGAAAAAGTCGAAGACCTTGAGGAGGATGCCCACAGCACGGTCGAGTCCAGAGCTGAGACTACTCAAGAGGGCGTTACAATTGTGGTTGAGAGCGCNGAACAATCGGGCGATACGGGCGAAATCATTAAGGCTGAGTCGCAGGCGATCGATGCCGCACCAGAACCAAACGGACAGACGATCGATTCAGGTAACTCAGACNAAAGCGATCTGGACGCCGACACAGAGACTGATTCAATGAACTCGCAGGACGCTTCTTCTGAGAAGTCGGTTAACNCGTACCCTGTCCCTGATGCGGACGATAGGCGTTGATTAATAACACCCGTTAGGTGAGTCATGATTGAAAAGACCTTTATTTCAGCAAGNGAGCTTTTGCGCGATTCCTTTATGTTAGGTAGGAAAATCATTGAAAGCGGATTTCGCCCGGACTTCATCGTGGGAGTCTGGCGGGGCGGTACTCCAGTGGGAATCGCGGTTCAGGAATTGTTGGAATACGTCGGGATTTCAACAGATCATGTGGCTATCCGCACTTCTTACTACCGTGGNATTGCAGATACGTCGGACGCGGTGCAGGTGCACGGGCTCGGGTATCTNATCCGTAAGTTAAATCGCGAGGATAAGCTCTTAATTGTTGATGATGTGCTGGATTCGGGCCGCAGCATCGAGGCGATCGTGGATGAGCTGAAGGCACGTTGTCGGCGCAATTTTCCTGAGGATCTCCGGGTAGCAACGTGCTGGTATAAGCCCTCTAAAAGCGAGACGGGCAGGGTTCCGGACTTCTTTACGCATGAGACAGACCAATGGTTGGTGTTTCCTCATGAGCTCCAAGGACTTTCTGAAGACGAGGTACAACGCGGCAAGTCTGAAGTCGCTGATATTGTCACTGGATTGTTGTAGCAATCGACGAACAGATTGCCGGCTCAACGATTATGGGCTCGTGAGCCTTGGTAACGACACCACCACCTCAACGCCGATTCCTCCATGACGGTTTCTCGCAGCGACGGTTCCTTTGTGAAATTCCGCAACTAACCGNACGATGTAGAGNCCGAGCCCCAGGTGGGTCTTTCGNGCATCGCGGGTACTGGAAACCATCGGGTCGAAGAGACTGTCTGCAATCTCAGAGGGNAGGGCAGGCCCGTCGTTGGATACGGTCAGTTCCAGGTTATCGCCGACGTCTCGAAGATGCACGATGATGAGGCCATTTTGCGCACCAAAGGCAATGGCGTTGTCGATAAGTTTGTCNAGCAGTTGCGCGATACGGTCTGGGACCCCNAAAANCCAGGCAGAGGTCGGAGCTAGGGTCGCCACAATCCGGTAGTCCGGATTCGCAGATTGATAGCCTTCCACACAGTTCTGAATGAGTGAGCGAAGGTCGAAACGCTCAAGCTGTTCTTGTTCCTGGCTTAATGCCTCTTTGAGACTGGCGGCCTCCGTGAGGCTTGTAATGATTGAACGTAGGCGTCCGATACCGTTTCTGGCCCGTTGCAGATGCTTGTCATCAGTAAGCTCGCGGTGGTTGTACTGAAGATTTTCCAAAGAAGAATTCACCACATTAAGNGGGTTGTGCAGTTCATGGGCGAGTGTGTCGGGCAGTTTTTCGAGATAACGGGTGTATTGGCCGAGATTGTGAAGCATCGATGAGATACTTCGGGTGAGGCTCCCTAGTTCATCTGAAGAGCGGGCGCCGGCACGAATTNGATCCTTCAGGAGCCTTCCTTCAGAGGACGCGGCCTGTTCGGTTTCTCGCTGCAGGCGGCCCACCCGATAGGTGAGGCGTGTTGAAAATATAAGGATTGCGAGAGAAAGAAAGATAAACACGGCGAGGAAGAGGATCGTGAAGCGTTGCAGGGTNTCNTACTGNAGCGCCAAAAGTTTGTTCGCGCTCTGTTTGATGAGCACGGCTCCCTCGATNTCGCCNTGGGCCCAGATCGGGGAAGCGGTAACAATNAGTTTTGCGTCTCCNTAGCGTCGGCGTTCGGTGATTNGCTCCCCCNNGGACAGGACCTGTGCCAAAACACGTTGATCTTCCGTACTGGAGTCGGNCGGCATGTCGGTGAGNCCTCGTGNGGGGCTCCTCAGAATCCAGCCGAGAAATANAATAAGTTGGTCCTCAGCACGCTGGAAAAGTGACGCNTTTTCGGNCGATGTCATACCAAANGCCTCTCTCGCGGGCGGTACCACCGAGCCAATCTGGGCTCGNACGCGAAAAGATCTGTCCCACACCGTGATGTTGGCTTCCGAGATATAGAGCGGTTGTATAAGCTTGGCGAGTTCGGGGGTAATCAGGCGTACACTGCCAAATTCGTAAGACCCTGGATCTGGCTCGGTACTGATGATCTGCTCAATTTCACGATTCTTCGGGTCATCAACATCCACTACCTCAAACTTAAGACGTGCGCCCACGCCAAGCAAATCTCGCGGAATACGGAGTTTGACCGCGAAGCCGCTTGTGAGCGGATCAAGCGTCCCGGCAATATCTCTCAAGGCTTCCCCATCGACCACGTCCCTCCAGTTTTCGCGCATCAGATAAACACTGAGTCGTCCTGGGGCCTGGGCTGTCAGTAGATATCNGAGTATTTCACCGTTGTTTCGCTGGATCGTCATTCGCGTTTGATCGTTAGCGTCTAACGAGAGNAGGGTCGGATCTCTAAACACCAAGGAATCGTCGTCTATTTCAAAAAATACGAAAACAAAGTCAGGACCCAGGGCGAGCCCGTGGCGGACGGCCAGTGATTCAGGTTCGTAGTCGGGTCCGCATTCAAACAAGCCGGACCCGGAGAAATGGGTGAGNGGTCCAACACTGGCAGCCCAGGTTTCAGCAGGGGCATCGATAGCGAGCGGTTCCTCTATCTCATTCAAAAGACTGGTAAGAGGCCTCCCAATTACCTCGGGGACGCCGACTCCGGGATCGAAGAGATCTGTGCGGTTGCCGAGGATGCTTGAGATGCCTTGGGTAGTAAGTTCCAGCGCCTGCTCCTGGCCTTCCAGAAGAAACTTCTCCATCTCCCGAACAGATTCATAGCCCATCCATGGGATAGCCAGAAGAAGGAGGACAAGCAATAAAAGTTTGGTCCGGATTTTGAGTCCGGGCCGAATTCGGGACGGCCCTACTNTTGCGCCGCCATCGGGAGGCGTCNTAGCCGAGCGCGAACCGACGAGCGAGTTCACTCGTAGTCCTGCTCCCATTTGTAACCGGTGCCGTGAACGGTTTGAATGCGGTCGAAGTCAGAATCGAGTTCTCGGAACTTGTTGCGGATGCGGCGAATATATCCATTGATGGTATTCCGCTCCACTAAACCCTGTCGAGTTACATCGCTCAGGGCATCATAGGTNTTAACGTGCCCAGGGTTCCTGCTCAGCGACTCAATGATCCAGAACTCCGTTAGGGTCAGGTTAACCGGATCGCCCTTCCAGTGAACGAGCATGCTTTTTTCGTTGACCTCCAAAGATCCAACGGAGACATTATTCTCAGGTATTGGTTGGGTCTGTAGTTGCTCAGATATTCGAAGCAGCGCGTGCACGCGCGCGACGAGAAATTCGAGACTGACGGGTTTAGTGAGGTAGTCCCAGGCCGTCATCCTTTGTGAGGATATTCGATCGGCATCNCTGTCTCGTGCGGTGAGNAAGATGATTGGAAGGGTAGGGCTGAGATTGCGCAACTGCATNCAAAGGTCGAAGCCGCCGTCCATATCCTCGCCGAGCATGATGTCCAGTAAAGCTAGGTCAGGCAGTTCGCGGTTAAANCCAATTTCGGCGCTGGGGCGATCTGGATATGCCCGAACCTCGTACCCGTGCGCTGTCAGCACATCCNTGTAGTTTTCACGCTGGTCGGTATCGTCCTCAACGATCGCTATTNTGGTTGCCATGATATATCAACCCCTTGTTTTCTGGAGACCTTTAAAAANTAAAGATACAGCCGGTCTCGCCAAAATGCCATTTCCTTGCCATTGTTTTACCACAGGTTTCCCGGGCGAAAACCCTTCTGGTTGACTAACATTTGCCGTAATGCACGCAAGGGGAGCTGTAACGTGAAAAAACTTGTTTTCGTTCCGTTATCGGATGAAATGATTTATGAGCATCCCGAGTTGATCACCGGGCCGATCCGAGCGTTTTCGGTAGCTCAACCGACCGGGNGGACACTGGCTGAGAANAACGAAANGACGGCCATTGCCGGGGAGGACAGTCTTCGAAAGGCGTCCGCGCGAACGGTCGTGGCTGGAGCGTGCCCAACTGGATGAGTTTAGGTAATTCCGATTAGCGGCTGTAGAAGGGCGCGAACTGGGCAGGGAAAAACCGCGGCTTTCGCCGCGGTTTTTTAGTTTCGGATCGAACCAGTTTCGGGTGTCTCACGTCCGGGCCGTACTGGCCGAGCCGCAGCTGGCCGNAGCCTTGGCGTGGTTGCGCGATCAGCGATAGACCGTTGGTCGGTCTCCATATCTACCGAGCCCTTAAANGTGCAACCATCTTCCAGGACAACGCGCGGCGCACGGATGTCGCCCATGACCTTGCCAGAGGGGCTGATCACGACTTGTTCGCTGCCAAAAAGCTCGCCTTTGACCTCTCCGTCGACCCGTATGATCCGGGCGTTGATGTTNGCGGTTACTCGCCCGTTTTCACTGACCACAAGGTTATTGTCTTTGAAGTTCACCGTTCCTTCGATAGAGCCGTCTACGACGAGGTCTTCCTCACCAGTGACATCCCCATGGATGACAATTGAGGAGCCAATTGTGGCGGGTTTCTTAGACCCGGGCTTTGCGGTGGCGCTGGGCTTTGCAGTTGCTGGGGTAGCGGATGCGTCTTCGGCAGCGCTGCCGGCTTCAATTTCCTTTTGAGTCATAGCGGGTATGAGGTCCTCGGTAGATGTTGTTCGCAACCCTGAAGGAGGGTTCTGAGACGGGTTTTAACATCCCGTTCTAGGGAGAATTGTCGCCGAGCCAGCCGTTAGGGTCAAACTGTCCAATATTGATCTACGTTTCGGGACGACTCCGGNACTTTACATAATATACATTATGCGAAACAGATTGGTAAAGGCACGGCCGTGTGCGCTANGNCTGAGCCCTTTTTGCGCTATCGAATAGCCTGAAAAAGTTNTCAGTCGTTAGGTCTGCGAATGAATCCAAATCCATCTGTCGAATCTCAGCGAGGCACTCGGCCGTATGCTTAACATACGCGGGCTCGTTCGTCTTTCCCCGGAATGGTACAGGCGCAAGGTAAGGCGCATCGGTTTCTACGAGGATACGGTCGAGAGGGACTTTCTTAGCGACATCGCGTAGCGTCTGGGCATTCTTGAACGTCACTATCCCGGAAAAAGAGATATAGAAACCTTCATCTAGTGCGGCTTTGGCCGTATCCCAATCCTCTGCAAAACAATGCATAACGCCCCCGGCACCTCTGGCTTCTTCGCTTTTCATCAGTTCAATGGTCTCTCCCGACGCGCTTCGGGTATGGACGATTAAGGGCTTCTGGACGCACCGAGCAGCCCGGATGTGCCGAGCGAAACGCTCCCGTTGCCTATCGACGTCGCAACTTGTCCGGTAATAGTCCAACCCCGTTTCTCCAATCGCCACTATCTTGGGGTGGTCGGCCAGCGCTGCAAGGGTATCCACGGAAGGTTCTTCTGTNACCTCCAGCGGTGTATTCGGGTGAACCCCGACGCTTGCGGAGATATTCTCTGATCGGTCGGCGAGTTGCAGCATTGCCGGGAAGTCCTGAAGATTTACCGAGACGCAAAGGAGATGACCTACNCCAGAATCATGAGCCCGTGACATTACACCTGGAAANTCATCGACGAGCTCGGGGAAGTCAATGTGACAATGAGAATCAACCAACATGAGAGAGCGCCTAAAGCTGTATCGAGAAGTCTAACTAAAGAGTATGGCTGGCNGCAGCTGACTGACCGGCGCCAGAAACAAGTTCTTCAATGCGCTCTTTAAGTTTGGAACCGTCGGGACCTTTGAAATGAACGCCAACGCCTTTGGTTCTGCTGCCCTGAGCGCCCGCGGGCGTTAACCAGGCCACGGTAGCGGCCAGCGCATACTGCTCTTCACCCAGAAGTTTGACCACAAGGAAGACCTCATCTCCCATCCCGTACTCGTTGTGCGTGGGAACAAAAAGACCCGCGCTTTTCAGAAACGGCATAAATGCTGCGCGGAGGGTCCTCAGATCGTTAATCGAGACCGAGAGAACTCTGGGCCTGGTCTTGGGGGTTGGGGTTTGTTCGGTCATAGTTAGCCAGGGGTACGCGTTAAGCCGATCTCAGCCTCAGAGCACAGCCACGCACAAATATCCTCCAGGCCCAGCTGTTCGTCAACTGGACCGTTAAATCGTTCTCGAGCCACTCCAAGTCGCCAAAACGCCTCCAGTGCGAGTTTCGGACGCGAAAAGAGGCCTCCAGCCCCGACGTTTGAACTCGAACCCGCTCGTACCGATTCTCGCATAGCAATAAGGGCGGCTGACTGCAGGATCGGCAACGCTCGCCCTATTCCGATCTGCGTGCAGAGCGTAGCAAGTGTTAGCGGGTCAACCAACTTCCCGTTCAAAGGTTTGCAACAACGGATTAGCTGGCCGATGGCGTCCGTACGTTCGTTTCCAATAATTTGACTCAGTTCAAGAGGACCTAGGCCCGATCGAAAAAGGACAGCGAGGTTCTCTAAATTAATATCGTGCTGGGATTGAAGCCAACGAGCCGTTTCCTCTTGNGACGGGGCCGGACTGTCCAGTCGGATACAGCGACTATGAATGGTGGCCGGAAGTCGATAAGGATAACTGCTAACCAGAATGAATTTCGTCCTATCCGTTGGTTCTTCTAGANCNTTAAGCATAGCGTTNGCAGCGTTTCGGTTCATAGCATCTGNGCCAATAATCANCACAACTTTTCTCGCGTTGGNCGCCACAGTCGTCAGCAATGTCTCCGACAGTAGNCGGGCCGANTCGACGCTGATCTGTTCACTNAGNTTTCGNTTTTGAGTAGAGCGTNCTGGGTCNAAATAGCGCTGNGCGTGTACCCGGNCTATAGGGTGCGATTCTTCGATCAGGGACTCCGGGATCAGCACGTGCANCTGTGGGTGCACACTACTAGAAACCAGGTGACAAGACGAGCACNGACCACANGAGNCNTCGCCTTCCGGNTCTTCACACAANAGCCNCTCAGCCAGTTCAAGTGCCAGTATCGATTTTCCAAGCCCGGCTGGTCCGCTTAAGAGCAGGCAGTGATGCGTGTCATTGACGTTAAGGAGCTTTTTCCGGCTCGGATTGAGCCAAGGGTATTGAGGTAGATCAGTCAATGGCGACTCCGAAGCGTCGTCGGACCAGGGTTTTGATCTGGGCACACAATTCCTCTTTAGGCTGATCCCCATCCAGGGTTTCTACCCGGTGGGGGTTTTTTTCTGCGATCTGCTGGTAGGCTGATCGGACCCGGGCTTTGAATTCCTTTTCTTCTGCCTCGAAGCGGTCCTGGACGTCACTTCGCCCGCCGGTACGACGAACACCCACCTCCACACTTAGGTCGAGGAAGAACGTCAGATCTGGTTTCAGCCCCTGCGTTGCGATAGCCTCCAAAGATTGGATTACCTCGAAGGGCACTCCACGACCACCACCTTGATAAGCGTAACTTGCGTCGGTGTAACGGTCGCAGAGGACCCACTGTCCAGCTTCCAACGCGGGTTCGATTACCTCCTCCGTATGTTGTGCGCGAGCCGCGAAGATAAGTAATGCCTCTGTAGGCGCGCTGATTGCAGCCGTTTCATGGAGTACCCAATGTCGAATATCCTCGGACAGGGGGGTACCCCCGGGTTCCCGGGTCACGACGGGCGTGATGTTACTGCGCTGCAAAGCCTCGAATAGGAGGCCAATTTGGGTGCTCTTCCCTGCCCCATCGCCCCCTTCAAAACTGAGAAATTTCCCTCTCAAGGCGACCCGAAGCCCCAGGCCGTGCCTGCGTCAATTGCGGTATTTTCGGACGGCACGATTGTGTTCAGCAAGTGTCTTTGAAAAATGGTGTGATCCATCGCCTCTCGCGACGAAGTAAAAGGCCTCTGTAGCCATGGGATTGACCGCGGCTAAGAGCGCTGCGCGTCCGGGAAGCGCAATAGGTCCCGGAGGTAGACCGCCTCGCGTATAGGTATTGTACGCCGTATCTTTTTTCAGATCGCTTCTTTTTAGAGGCCCTTTAAAGTCGGGTCCTAGCCCAAAAATTACGGTCGGGTCTGTCTGAAGGCGCATCTTTATTTTTAGCCGGTTGTGAAACACTCCGCTGATGCGCGGCATTTCAGACGTGAGCATGGCCTCTTTTTGGATGATCGACGCGAGAATGAGCGCCTCATAGGGCTCTTCAAGGAGAAGACCGGGCGCACGCTGTTCCCACGCCTGCAGAAGTTCCTCGTTCATCTTCTGGGCAGCGCGTTTCAGGATGCTTGTATCGGTATCCCCGAGGGTGAAAAAATATGTGGAAGGAAAGAAACGCCCCTCCAAAGATGCCGGCTCCAAAGATAGCGTGTTTAGGAGCCTCTCCTCGGACATGAGCGCTGCGTCCGGCTCCAGTTTTTTCTTCCTTGCCAACCTTTCGCGCACTTGCGAGAAGCGTAGTCCCTCAATAAGCGTCACCCTCCGCTGATGAACATCGCCGCGGCTGACTTTCCCAAGAATCTGTGCCGGGGAAGTATTTATGGGAATGAGGTATTCCCCTGATTTGAACGACCCGGCCGTGCCACTGAGAACAGCCCATGCAACGATCGGCCACTCTGAGCCGGCAAAGTTTTGAGAGACCAGTCGCTCAGCGAGTTCGGTTGCTCCCATTCCCGGCGTGACAACAAGAAGGCGTTCTACCTGACTGACTGGCGTGCGTACCGTCTGGTAAAGAAGAATTAGACAGACTCCCAGGACGCTGATCCCAATCGCAGTCACGAGGGTGACGAACGCTCGTAAGTACCAGGTAACGCCTGGGGATTTATGGGCCTGGGATGTCACGGTATCTGGCACCGGCCGCCGGTGGGCCTTATAACTGAGTGAACACCAGAGTACCGTTCGTTCCACCGAAGCCAAACGAGTTAGACAACGCGACCCCAATAGCGGCATCCCGCGCTTCACCTGGCACATAATCAAGATCGCATTCAGGATCCGGCGAGTCTAGGTTAATGGTTGGCGGAATCGCCTGATGGTAGAGGCTGAGCACGGTGGCTACCGCCTCGACACCCCCGGCAGCACCGAGGAGATGCCCAATCATGGACTTGTTGGAACTGACGAGCAGTTTGTATGCGTGGTCGGCAAAGACAGATTTGAGTGCAAGGGTCTCTGCGAGATCACCCAGCGGAGTAGAGGTACCGTGAGCATTAACATAATGAACACCACTGGGGTCCACACCCGCGCTCCTCAAGGCGTTGCCCATGCAACGCCCCGCACCCTCCCCACCAGGTGCTGGTTGAGTCATGTGGTGCGCATCGCCACTGAGCCCGTATCCGGAGAGCCTGGCATAAATTCGAGCGCCACGGGCCTGGGCATGCTCAAGCGACTCCAGAACGAGGGTCCCGGCACCTTCTCCCATTACAAAACCATCGCGGTGCTGATCCCATGGCCGACTTGCGCTCTCAGGCGTCTGGTTTCGACGGCTTAACGCCTTAGCCGCCGAAAACCCTGCCATGGACGTTGGCGTAATGGCCGCCTCAGTGCCTCCGGCGATCATGACGTCGGCATCACCGAGCGCAATCATTCGGGCTGCCTCGCCAATCGAATGAGTCCCCGTCGTACACGCAGTCACGACGGCAAGGTTCGGCCCCCGTAATCCCAACATGATTGAGAGATTTCCCGACACCATATTAATGATGCTGCTCGGGATATAGAAAGGTGAGATCTTGCGCGGACCCTTTTGGAGCATCGCCTGGGTGGTGTTTTCGATTGTCTCGAGTCCACCGATACCCGCACCGATTAATACACCTACTCGGTCCCGGTCAGTACGTTCAAGGTCGAGTCCGCTATCGTCGTAGGCCTCCAGCCCGGCGCAAAGGCCCAACTGAATAAACCGGTCCATCCGACGTGCGTCTTTCGCACCGAGCCGTGTTTCCGGATCAAAGGTATCAACCTGTCCTGCGATTTGGGAGGCGATACCACTAGCATCGAAGCGCGAAATTTCAGAGATTCCGCTCCGTCCTGCCAAAAGGCCGTCCCAAGTCGATTTCACATCGTGCCCGAGCGGTGAAATACATCCCACTCCAGTCACGACGACTTGCCTGAGATTGAACATGGTGTTCCTTGTTGCCTAAAAACAAAGCCGCCGGGCGCCAGGCGCCGGGCGGCTTTGACAACTATGTTTGAAAACGATCGCCAGGGATTTCAACCGCTAGTATTCGCCTGGATAAATTCAACGGCCTGTTTCACCGTGGTAATTTTCTCTGCCTGATCGTCGGGGATCTCAGCGTCGAATTCCTCTTCGAGTGCCATCACCAACTCGACGGTATCTAAGGAGTCCGCTCCCAGATCATCGACAAATGACGCATCAGGTGTTACCTGGTCCTCGCTTACGCCAAGCTGCTCTACCACAATTTTTTTGACGCGATCTTCAATACTGCTCATGAGTTTTCTAGCCTCCTAGGATTAGAAATACTACCGCCGGTCGGTTTCTACCACTGCCGGTCTGTTCGCGGGTTATAAGCCGCTTGTCGAAGCGCGATTAAACCGTATTCGGGTCGCCAAGTCCAACAAATCAATCTCTTGCAGACCTCGCATGTTCGCGCTAGGCAGGCGGGAAAAAAACGGAAAAACGATTTTAAAACAATGAGATCAGAGCTATTTCTCATGACGCCATGTACATTCCGCCATTAACATGGAGAACTTGTCCGGTAATATAGGCCGCATCGTCGGAGATGAGGAACGCGACCGCTTTTGCGATATCCTGAGGCTGCCCTAATCGTGCGAGCGGAATGCCCTCCAGCAGGCGACTGCGCTGCTCGTCTGGCAAGTCAGCGGTCATGTCGGTTTCGATAAACCCTGGAGCAACAGCGTTGACTGTGATGCCTCGCGAGGCAATCTCCAGAGCGAGTGACTTGGTGAATCCAATCAGACCCGCTTTACTTGCCGCGTAGTTTGTCTGACCCGCATTTCCTGTCGCCCCTACAACCGAGGATAGGTTGATAATTCTGCCATAGCGTGCCTTCGTCATTCCCTTTAGGCACAGTTTGGTCATCCTGAACACGGATGTCAGGTTCGTGCTTAGGGTTTTCTCCCATTGAAATGATTTCATCCGGAGCAACAAATTGTCCTCCGTAACCCCAGCATTATTTACGAGTACCGTAATCGGACCGAACTCCGATATGACCTCGCCGATCACCGACTCACTCTGCTCGGGATTCGTGATATCCAGCACCACACCACTTCCTTTCTCAGCAACTTCTCCTAAAGCCCGGGTAATTCCCTCGGCCCCGGACGCGGTCGTACCGGTGCCAATGACGGTATGCCCTCGCGATGCGAGTTCGAGTGCGATCGCATTACCAATGCCCCGACTGGCACCAGTAATAAGACAGACTTGGGGTGAAAATTGAGTTTGAGACATACGAAACGGTTCCTCGTCGTTTTAGATCTGTACGAGCATGCTGCCCCAGGTGAACCCCCCGCCGAAGGCCTCAAAGATAATCTTGTCACCTGATTTGATGCGCCCGTCTTTGACGGCGACATCAAACGCCAAAGGGACTGAGGCCGCTGAAGTATTTCCATGCTGGTCGATGGTAACCACTACCTGGTCCATACTGAGTTCGAGTCGTTTCGCGATCGCATTGATGATCCGAATGTTCGCCTGATGCGGAACGAGCCAATCGATCTCGGATTGGTGAATTCCGTTGCTTTCCAATATTTCGATAACAGCGTCTCCAAGGGTGGAGACGGCCCAACGAAACACTTCCTTACCCTGCATCTCGGTGTAGGCTCGCCCGTCGAGAAGCTCCTGATAGGCCGTGGATACTCCCACGGGCACGCACAATAGGTCTTTGAACGCTCCATCTGCATGAATATGGCTTGACAGAATTCCAGGGGTATCGGCTGCCTCTAACAGCATTGCTCCCGCACCATCGCCAAAAAGTACGCAGGTACTTCGATCCTCCCAGTTCAGGATTCGTGAAAAGGTCTCTGCGCCGACCACCAAAGCGCATCGACTCGCTCCGGTGACAACATAGCGGTAGGCCACATCCAACGCATACAAAAACCCTGCACAGACGGCCTGGACATCGAAAGCCGGGCATCCATGGATGTCGAGCCGATTCTGGAGCAGGCATGCTGTGCTGGGAAATACCTGATCTGCTGTTGTAGTGGCGACCACAATGAGGTCAACATCTGACGCCTGGCGGCCTGCACTTTTTAATGCCTCGCGAGAAGCAACTTCAGCCAGATCCGACGTGAACTCGCCCTCGGCAGCGATATGGCGTTGACGGATGCCGCTTCTGGAAAATATCCACTCTTCCGTCGTATCTAAAAACTTTTCGAGATCCTTGTTGGTCAGGACCTTTTTGGGGAGGTAGGACCCGGTGCCGGTAATACGGACCGAGTGACTCACAGAGGGGCGACCTTATCCGACGAGATACTGGAGGCTTCAAGGTCGTGCCGGATGTGTCCGATCAGGTCCTTTTGCGCCGCCAATCTGGCGGTATCGATGGCGTGGGAAAAGGCGAGACCGTCAACGTTGCCGTGGCTTTTAACGACGGTTCCATTTAATCCCAGCAAAACAGCCCCGTTATAAGCCCGATGATCGAAGCGGTTCTTAAAGGACCTTAGGACGGGCGCGGCGATCAGGGCCGCAATTCGGGTCAGGAATCCTCGGTCGAATTCCTCCCGAATCACCCGGGTAAGCATCTGGGCAAGTCCTTCGCTGGTCTTGAGGGCAACGTTGCCCACAAAACCATCAGTGACAACGAGTTCGACACTGCCGTTAAATATGTCATCCCCCTCCACGTAACCAACATAATTGAGGCCACTTGCCTTCAGCAATTCATTAGCTCTCTTGATTACTTCGCTTCCTTTGATCTCTTCACTACCAACATTGAGCAGGCCAACAGAGGGGCGGTCGATCCCTTCTAAGGTCCGCACCATACTCTCACCCATGAGAGCAAACTGCATCAGAATCTCTGCAGGACTGTCGATGTTGGCGCCCAGATCAAGCATGTGCACGTGGCCGTGCGTTCTGGGTAGCGTCGAAATGATTGCTGGCCGGTCGATCTTAGAAAGTGTCTTAAGCACAAACCGCGCTGCGGCGACTAATGCCCCAGTGTTTCCCGCGCTCACGCAAGCATCGACTTGTCCCGAGCCTAGCAGGTCCAGGGCAACCCGCATAGAGGAATCTTTTTTAAACCGTAAAGCCGATGCCGGGGACTCGTGCATATCCACGGATTCTGAAGAATGGACAATATCGACCCGATCCGAATCAATCACAGCTTTCATTGCAGTGCGAATCTGCGACTCGTCACCGACTAAGGTACACGACAAGTCCGGATGTCGACTGAGAGCCAGAGCAACACCGCTTGCGGTGACATTTAGACCGCGATCACCCCCCATCATATCGATGGAGAGTCGGAGTGGATCGTTAGGATGAGCCACGTTTTCTAGGCAGAAACCTCAACAAAGGCAATCAGCCGAGAGCGGCTAGGTTTCTGACTCTCGATCCTGGATGACCTTGCGCCCGCGGTAGTAGCCGTCCGCCGTTACGTGATGTCGTCGGTGTAGTTCTCCGGTGACGGAGTCAGTGGATAAAGTAACTTTGTCCAGACCGTCATGGGAGCGGCGCATTCCGCGCTTCGAGGGGGTTTTCCTATTTTGCTGTACGGCCATGTTTTTGCTCTTGAGTTCGAAAAATTGGGCAACCCGGCCTAAAATAGCCGTACGCCTTAATTCGAGAAAGGGATAGGTAGAAGCCGGAGGCTTCAATCGCTGCCGGAGAATTTTAATGGTTTTAGTGAATTGATGTCAAAAATCAAGACTGATACTCCCCTGATCCTAGCGTCTACGTCGTCGTTTCGACGGGAACTCCTATCAAGACTTGGACTTGAGTTCGAGGTAAAACCGCCCGGGGTGGAAGAAGGTGCCTTTCCGGGAGAAAAAGGGCAGGATCTGGCGTTACGTTTATCCGGCGAAAAAGCAAAGGCCGTTGCCGCAGATATCGATCATGGACTTGTCATTGGTTCTGATCAGGTCGCAGTGTTGGGAAACGAGATTCTGGGCAAGCCCGTCGATCGCCCCGACGCCATCCGCCAGCTGGCGATATCGTCGGGACGCGAAATGGAGCTGTATACGGGATTGACTCTGGTTAATGCCGCTTCCGGCGCGGTACAGCAGGATGTAGTCGCGTATCGGGTGAAATACCGGGACCTTACCCGTGACCAGATAGAGCATTATCTGGATCTTGATAAGCCATTCGGATGCTGTGGGAGTCTCCGGGCAGAGAGTCTTGGAATTGCGTTGCTTCGGGAGCTAACTGGCCCTGATCCGAGCGCACTCATCGGCTTGCCCTTAATCTCTCTTGTCCAAATGCTCGAGCGTGAGGGTATCGATGTACTCGCACGTAAATAATCAGCGTACTGTTAAATCTGAAACCCCCATCGCCTTGACAAGGCTGATGCCAAGCCGGTCGAGCAAGATCGAGCCCCAGCCGGATTGAATTGAAAAATCAACGATAGTCGGTGCATCTAAGACTTCGCGCGCCACTTCCGTCAGTGACGCTGTGCTGTCTGCCAAACCCAAGCGCACCGCCTCGCGACCACTCCAAACTCGGCCAGTGAACAGGTCGGGGTCTGCCCGGAGTCGGGAGCCGCGTCCCTCTCGCACTGCGGCAATGAACTGAGCGTGAATGTCGTCAAGGATCTCTTGTAGCATCTGTTGATCTACCCGGTCGACAGGGGAAAACGGATCAAGCATAGCCTTATGATCGCCGGCAGTCACCAGCCGCCGCTCGACCCCGAGTTTGTCCAGTGTTTCGACGAAACCAAACCCACTCGAGACTACGCCGATCGAACCCACGATGCTGGCGGGATCCACATAGATTTCATCAGCAGCAGCGGCGATGTAGTAAGCCCCTGATGCACCAATATCGGAAATGACGGCAAGCAGGGGCGTGTCGGGATGTATCCGTTTTAGCTCGCGGAGCGCGCGGTACAGTTGCCCGGACTGAACAGGACTCCCCCCCGGACTGTTGATGAGCACGACGACGCCCTTTGCGCCATCCGCATTGAAGGCGTCCGCAAAACTCGACTCAAGGTCGCGCGCCATATTGTTTTGATCGAGGCCGATGAGCCCGGAGATTTGAACGACCGCAGTGAACTGGACTGGATGAGTCGATGGAGAAAGCCAAGCCCATCCAACCGCGCTACCGAAAAAGACAAACACCAGCAGTAGGCCCAATAGGCGAAACCGTCGCCGGCGGCCGCGCTCCTTTCGATATTCGAGCGCCAGCGCCTCCACCAGGCGCTCGAGGTCGGTCCGCTCCGACGCGTGAGACTGCGCGGTTGAAGCCACTTCCGATGCATCAGTATCGTGAGTCAAATCGCTTTCCTGGTTATGGATTCGCTTCAATACGGTTGGGCGGGGTATGGTAGCGTGGATCCACCAAATAAATCCCTCCTGCTTCCTCGATAATGGAAAGAGCCGTCAATCCGGCCCCGTTACACGGGCCACTCTGGCAGTCTCCGGTGTTCGGGTCGTAGTGCGCGCCGTGGGTAGCGCAAATCAACCATTTTGATTCCAGGTCAAAAAATTCTCCAGGGGACCAATCCAGCTCCAGATCCCGGTGTGCACAGCGATTGATGAAGGCCGACACACCCTGCATATGCCGTACAACAAACGCCGGTAGGACTTCCCCGCCGGCATGCACCTCAAATCGCAAGCCAAGGCCGCCACGTCTGAGCGAATCCGCGGCGCACAGGTAAGTTCTAATGCTGTTTTCAGGTTGACTCATTTTCGGGTTGTGATCGCAGATTGACAAGCACCGACATCAGATCGTCCGGTACGGGTGACTGCACATCCACTTCCTTTCCGGTCCGGGGATGGGAAAAGGAAATCCGGGAGGCATGCAGAAACTGCCGACGGAGGCCCAATTTTCGCAGGTGGCGGTTCTGGTCACGCTCCCCATAAATTTTATCTCCAGCGACAGGCATTCCAACAGCGTGGGCGTGCGCCCTAATTTGATGTAGACGCCCCGTCATCAGTTCGACGTGCACTAGAGAATAATTCTTTAAGAGTTCCAAGGGCGTAAAGACGCTTCGGGCTTCGCGGCCATTTGGGGCGGCTCTGGAACGCTTCTCGCCACCGTACCCACGTACAGTTTCCAGGCGCTGGCAGAGTGTCCGTTGCCCGCCCTGCCAACGGCCAGCAAGCAGCGCCTGGTAGGTTTTTTTCACCTCGGATTTTGAACCAACTCGCCGAAGGCGAATATGCATCTGTCGGAGCGCTTCCATATTCTTCGCGAGAATCAGAATACCGGAAGTCTCTTTATCGAGTCGGTGAACGAGTTCCAAAAAACCGGAAGTGTTCAGTCGAAGTTGCTCAATCACGCTGACCCGCTGTCCGGTGCCTCCGTGGACAGCAATTCCCGAAGGTTTGTCAATGATCAAGAGATCTTGATCCTCAAAAAGGAAGTCAGGCTTAAAGCGATAATCCCGAATCTCTCCGCCCGAACTTGCTGAATGGGAGACCCTCAGAGGTGGGATCCGTACCTTATCTCCGGCGCTGATTCGGGTAGACGGACGTGAGCGGCCGCCATTGACCCGCACCTGACCGTCGCGGACGATTCGGTACACATGGCTCTTGGGGACACCCTTAAGCTCCCGAAGCAGGAAGTTATCCAGCCGTTGGCCTGCTTCCGTATCGCGGACCAGGTGAGTGCGGACTTTGGGTTTCTCGGGTATGTCCAAAAGATTAGATTGAATCAATAAATATTTGTAAAAAAGCGTTTTTTTAGCTAGACTCTCTGCGCCCTGTCGGGAAATCCGCAGACCTTTACGGTCGCGCGCTGCCGCGAGCTGCGCCGGGACAGTCGGAACGGGACGTCTAAAACGGCGATCCTAAGGGACCTTACCCTAAGTCGTTAAGGAGCGCATCTAGCGCGTCGAGACTGCCCCCCAAAACTAGCGCCCCGACACGGAGAGAGTGTCTGAGAGTTGTAAAGACACCGTGACGAACAGGATACCATCTGTATGATTTCATACGGATCGCCGTCAGGAGTTGCACTTACAACGAGTGCGCTCCGGTGGCACAGGCGATAGAAGCGTCTCTGGTTGTTCTGGAGACTAAAGCGAATGTCGGAAAATCCGATATAGCTGACTGGGGCAATCTGGCTCCGACGAGAGATTGAATACTTAGGTGTGCACTCTCCCCTCCTGTTGTTCGTCCATTCCGTGTCGAAGGCGTTTCTGCGTCTCTCGAAGAGCTATAAGAATAATTGGTCGGTCGCAAGCGTGGAGTGAGCCCTGATTGGGACATTCTACGAAATTGGAACCGCCTCACACGGAAAACATAATGAAAAGAATGCTTTTTAATGCAACCCACGCAGAAGAACTGCGGGTGGCTATCGTCGATGGACAGAAACTGCTGGATCTCGATATCGAGTCCTCGAGTAATGCCCAGCGCAAAGGAAATATCTACCAAGGGCGAATTACCCGCGTCGAAGCGAGTCTCGAGGCGGCGTTCGTCGATTACGGCGCTGAGCGCCAAGGATTTCTGCCGCTCAAGGAAATCAGTCGCTCGGATTTTCGAAACTTCTCGCCCTCGACTCCAATGGCTCAAGTCCGAATTAAAGACGTCGTCGAGGAAGGACAGGAGCTTCTGGTTCAGGTGGAGAAAGATGAGCGGGGCACGAAGGGCGCTGCTCTCACCACGTTTATCAGTTTAGCAGGACGCTATTTGGTACTGATGCCAAACAACCCAAAAGGGGGCGGAATCTCCAGGCGAATCGATGGTGATGAACGCGCCGACCTTCGCGACGCGATGTCCGGACTCGAATGCCCGGGCGAGCACTCGTTAATCGCCCGGACTGCTGGGATCGGCAAAAGTCCTGAGGAGCTTCAATGGGACCTCAACTACCTCCTGCAATTATGGACAGTAATAGCCGAGGCAGCGAAGACTCAGGAGTCGCCATTTCTGGTGTACCAAGAGAGTAACTTGATCGTTCGTACGCTCAGGGACCACCTCCGGGGTGATATTCAGGAGATTTTGGTTGACGAAGCAGCGGTATTTGATCGGGCTTCTCGCTTTATGACCCAGGTCATGCCGCAGAACTCGGCCAAATTAAAACATTATCAAGATCCTGTCCCGCTCTTCTCGCGATTCCAGATAGAGCATCAAATCGAGAATGCCTACGCGCGGTCAGTGAAACTGCCGTCGGGTGGGGCGCTGGTGATTGATCACACTGAGGCGCTCATTTCTGTCGACGTGAACTCCGCGCGCGCAACGAAAGGCTCGGACATCGAAGAAACTGCCCTTCAGACTAATCTGGAAGCCGTTGACGAACTTGCCCGACAGATGCGCATTCGGGACCTTGGCGGTCTGATCGTAATAGATCTCATCGATATGACATCCGCCAGAAACAAGAAGATGGTTGAAAACCGACTCGACGAGGCATTACGAAGCGACCGGGCTCGTATACAAATGGGGCATATCTCCCGTTTCGGACTTCTCGAGATGTCGCGGCAACGGCTGCGGAGTTCAATCAGTGAGTCCAACTATCGGGTCTGTAACCTGTGTGACGGAACAGGGCAGGTCCGCCATGTCACGTCGTCTGCGTTGAGTTTCCTTAGAATTCTCGAGGAGGAGGCGCTCAAGGAGAATACCGAGGCAGTGTTTGCTGAACTGCCGGTAGAAATTGCCACTTTTCTACTCAATGAGAAGCGTCACGAGGTGAATCAAATTGAAACCCGTTTAGGGACGCGGATCGTCTTGATTCCCTCTCCCTCGCTTCACGGCTCGCAATCCAATATCCAGAGATTGAAAAGCGAAGATCTGGATGGCAACGAGAACATACTTGCGAGTCACAAAATTAGGATTGTGTCCGAATCAGACCATCAGGGAGAGTACTCCCTAAGTCGGAGCAAAGGCCGAGCCGCTGTAAATCTCGATCAGATCGTGACGCCCCCACCCCCCCCACCTGCTCCGCCTACCCCCGACAAACCCGAAGCCAGCGAAGGCCTATTGGCGCGGATTTGGAAACGCTTAACCGGCGCAGGGGACGAAGCGGAACCCAAAAGCCAGCCTCAAAGGCGCGACCAGCGTCCCCGGGGTCGGTCCGACCCTCGCAGAAAGCCCCAGGGGCGACGCGATGACCGGCGTAGGGATGGATCGCGGCAAAATCGCCGAACGAGCTCAGACTCCAATCGCAACCAGAATCCGAACAACCGCCCGGAGGTTAAGAGTCGTTCCGATGCGCAAGGAGATTCCAGTAGACCGCCTCAACGGCGTTCGCGCGGCGGGAGAGGTCGTTCAGGAGGTCAACGGCAGGGTAATCGTCAGAACCAGGCAGCGCGACCGGCGAGCACATCAGGCGACCGTGACAGTGGGTCCGGAACCAGTAATCCCGGAAATGAGAAAACCGGGACGACCGGCTAACCCCAGCACTCAGTCGGATCGGATAAATAGCGCACACGTCTCTATGTGGGACGTGTGCGGAAACATGTCTGCTACGGCTAACTTTTCCAGTCGGTATTCCCCTGACCCTATAAGGTAGGCAGCGTCACGAGCGAACGTCGCGGGGTTACAAGAAACGTATGCAATCCCCTGCGGTTTCATCTTTATTTTGAGCACGTTTAGGATATCGAGTGCGCCGCTCCGCGGCGGGTCAACGAGTACCCGCGAGAAATACTCCGGTTGCCAGTCCGCTAAAGACTCCCCATAGAGATCGCGTACCTCAAAAGTAACATTGTTGATGTTATTTTCTTTTGCATTAATTCGGGCTTGGTCAACAAGGACCTGATCACCCTCGATGCCGACCACCCTATTTGACCGTCCCGCCAGCGCCAGAGAGAAGTTACCCAGACCGCAAAAAAGATCGAGGACATTTTCCTGATCGCCAGGGCGCAGCCAGTCGGCGATCAGTTCGACGATGCGTTCGTTTATCTCACCGTTTACCTGAATAAAGCTCGTAGCCGAAAACCTCACTTTCACCTTAGAACTCTTTAACGTGTAGGACAGGTCCGACACGGACTCGCCGGTTATTGGCGTCACTGTCTCTGGTCCTTTAGCCTGTGTATAGATCACGAGCCCCTGCTCTGCTTCAAAGCGGCGCAACAGTGATAAGTCATCATCGGTCAGAGCCGTTAAGTGCCGGAAGACCAACGCGGTCCCATTCTCACCGGCCGCCACTTCAATTTGCGGTATCCGGTCAGGGGCGCTGAGCCGCGCGACGAATTCTGGCAATTTTGGGAGTACGCGATCGACCGACTCATGAACCACCGGACAGGTCATAAGTGGAGTAACGAAACTCTTGTGTCGCTCCCGAAATCCGACCAGCACCCCCCCCTTTTTTGGAACGAATCTGACGCCAAGTCTGGCGCGCCGGCGGTAGGACCACGGGTCGGAGTTGATCTCCATAATCTCGGTGGGTGGCTCGACGGCGAACCCACGCAATGTCTCGACCACCGTGGCCTTTTTAAAAGCGAGCTGTTGGGGATAACTCAGATGCTGCAAAACGCAACCTCCACAGACCCCAAAGGCGGAACAACGCGGATCTACTCTATCGGGGGAGTTCTCGAGGATCTGCTCAGCGATGCCCAGCGAGTACTTCCGTTTCCCTCGGATCGGCTTGACCTTTACGGTTTCCCCGGGTAGCGCGCCTTCGATAAACCAGACCTTCCCTTCGACACGGGCAATACCGCGACCATCGTGACTTAGCCCCTCTATTTTCGCAGTAAAAGGTTCTTTCGAACTAGCCGCCACGAGGATTCGCCTGCCATTGTCCTAGAAACTCAGTCAGGTGCCCTTCGCTGGATTGGTCGAGCAGTTCCACAAGGCGCTGCGCTTCCCGCGCGTATCCACTTTCATCCAGTTTGCCCCGGAGTTTCTCGAACTGCAGATAAACCAGATAGGTGTTGAGGACGTCTGTTTCGCAATAGGCGCGAATTTCATCTATCTTGCCATCGCGATAAGCGTCCCATACCCGACCTCCGCTCATTCCCATTTTCCCGGGTAAACCAAGCAGGACGGCAATCGACTCCAAAGAACTAAATGCCCTTGCTTGGAAGCCTGAAAGAACATCCATCAGATCGAGGTGGCGGGCGTGATATCGGTTGAGATAATTGTTGTATTTGAAGTCGCGAATCTCGTCACCGCTCTCCCAATACAGTGGCGCCGCGACCCCATGCTTCAGGGAGCGGTAGTGAATGACCGGCAGGTCAAACCCGCTACCGTTCCAACTTATTAATGTTGGCCGGAATTTTTCGATACCATCAAAAAACCGTTCTAGCAGTTCGCGTTCCGTGGAATCAGCAGAGCCTAGAGACCAGACCTTGAGGTTTTCCGGACTCCTCAGGACTGCTGAGATCGCGACGATGCGATGTTCCGGATGAGCGAGAAAGTCGGTGCCACCTGTTTTTTGGATGCGCAGAGTTCGCATGGCGCGGCCGACATCTTCATCATTTAAATCATGAAGCCCATAAAGACGCCGCCCAGACTCAACGTCAGGCACAGTTTCTATATCAAACACAAGGCTAGTTCCGATGAGCATATAATTTCTCTCGACGTCTTTGCTTCAGCGCAGCAGTTNAGTGCGGCTTACTTANCTCAAAATTGCGTCGCGCACGGCTGACAAGGTGGGNGCCACNCGGACCGGCTCGGGACTTTGGGCTATCGCNGTATCNGGGTCTTTTAGNCCTTGGCCGGTCAGNGTGCAAACAATAGTCGCCCCATCCTCAATGCCCNNTTCNTCCATTACTGCCATCAATCCGGCGNCCGATACTGCAGACGCTGGTTCGCAAAAGAGNCCNTCACAGCGGGCCAAGAANTTTTGGGNCTTCAGAATCGCCTCATCATCGCGGGACAGAAACCATCCTCCAGAGCCCTCGCACGCCTGTTGGGCGAGCTCCCAGGATTGGGGGTTGCCGATTCGGATTGCAGTTGCCACCGTTTCGGGATCCGATACCGGGCCACCCAAGACGAAGGGCGCTGCCCCCGCAGCTTGGCACCCCACCATAGCCGGCCGAGTANCTGCTTTTCCGNAATCGTAGTATTCCGTGTATCCCATCCAGTACGCGCTGATATTGCCCGCGTTTCCAACAGGAAGGAAGTGGTAGTCCGGAGCCCTTCCCAGGGTGTCGACAATTTCAAACGCCGCGGTCTTTTGTCCTTGAAGTCGAAAAGGATTCACTGANTTCACCAANGTNAAAGGCGCCTGTTCCGGCATAGCCTTCACGATACCCATCCCGTCATCGAAGTCTCCGGTGATTTGGATCACCTTCGCACCATGCATCATAGCTTGCGCTAGTTTTCCCAGAGCAATTTTTCCGTCCGGAATCACCACGAAAGCCTTGATTCCCGCGCGCGCGGCATAGGCGGCCGCCGCGGCAGATGTATTTCCCGTGGATGCGCAGATGACCGCGTCNCTCCCTTCGTGCACTGCCATCGTCAGCGCGACCGTCATCCCCCTGTCNTTGAACGACCCGGTAGGGTTGGCCCCTTCGACTTTGGCGAAGACTTCGATTCCGCGGTCGGGGTCGCTAAGAGAGTGCAAACGAACGAGCGGAGTGTTCCCTTCATTGAGACTGATCCAGCGNGCGTTTGCGGGAACCGGCAGGTAATCGCCATACCGCGCAATCAAGCCCGCCTCGGTAGACCGATAGGCAGAAGAAGGAGTCACCATGTTCTCAGTTAAGCGTCTCAAGGCGAATACGAACTACTGGCGCAGAACTGACGTCCAACTTCTCGACCTCAGTGACGGCTGCAGCTACATCAGCCTCCCGAGCGCAATGGGTNACGATCACTACTGGCACAACACCATCTTCGTCGCCAAACCCCTTTTGGTTAATGACTCTGATACTGACGCCTCGCTGACCTAGGATCCGCGTCACTTCGGCCAGCACACCGGGCTCGTCGCGCACGGACAGGCGNANATAATGTGCGCATTCGATNTCCGTNATCGGTAANGGATGGGGCTCNGCCAATTCGTCCGGCTGAAACGCCAGATGGGGAACCCGGTTACCGGGATCAGCCGTCAGCGTCCGAACAACATCTACGAGGTCAGCNACCACNGCTGACGCCGTGGGTTGCGCCCCGGCCCCAGCGCCNTANTGNAGGGTATCACCAACAGCGTCGCCGTGAATTAGAACGGCATTCATCACACCGGAAACACTGGCTAGCAGTTGGTCTTTCTGGACGAGGCAGGGATGTACTCGCAGGTCCAAGCCTCGGTCTTCTTTCCGNGCNATTCCTAGATGNTTGATGCGGTACCCGAGTTCATCGGCATAAGTGATGTCCTGTTGACGTAAGTGTTGAATNCCTTCGATGTGCACGGAACTGAAATTAAGATGGGTGCCAAATGCAATCGACGCGAGAATCGTGAGCTTGTGAGCCGCATCAATTCCCCCGACATCAAAATAGGGATCGGCCTCTGCGTAACCCAGGCGCTGCGCCTCACTCAGTACGACGNCATACTCAAGCCCCTGTTCCCGNATCTCGCTTAGNATGAANTTGCAGGTTCCGTTNAGAATNCCTGCNACGCCGTCTATCCGGTTNCCTGCAAGGCCTTCTCTGAGCACTTTGATCACCGGAATTCCCCCAGCGACCGCCGCTTCAAAGGCTATNACCAACCCAGCTTCAGACGCCTGGGCGAAGAGCTCGTTTCCGCGAGTGGCGATTAGGGCCTTGTTGGCCGTNACGACGTGCTTTCCGTGCTGTAGNGCCGTTGCGACGACTTGATAGGCAGTTTCCTCGCCCCCCATCAACTCGAGGACGACATCGACCTCTGGATCGGAGGCGACTGAAAATGGGTCTAGGGTGAGCGAAATAGCCGCCGTGTTGCAGTCGCGCGACCGACTCAGGTCACGAACGGCTGCACGGGTAACGGTGATCTCGCGTCCGGCGCGACGGGCTATTTCCGGTGCGTTTCGCGACAGAACGTCTACCGTGCCTGCACCGACGGTCCCAAGTCCAACCACACCAACATTAACAGGTTTCATATAATTTGCCGCATTCTCGGTAAGAACGATGTTCCCAAGTTGAGGTATCAAACCCGGATTTTATCCCAATCTAAACAGGGCGAGAGGTGCCGATCACCTCGACCGGGGGAGTGAGAACGACGTTCCTTAATAGGCTAGCGACATGGAACTTGAAACGGAAGCAATCGACGGAAGATCTACGATCTCTTCTTACGGCTCTGACGGGGTTGTCGTTGGCGGAAAAACACTCACCGAAAGTTTCATCCTCACGCCATTCGCCGACCCAGTGCCTTGGGGTGTCGACCAATTCTCGGATCTCTCTGCTTTACTGTTGGACAAACTTTGTGGGATGGATTGCGAGGTACTACTCGTGGGTACCGGAATGAATCAGGTCTTTCCGTCTCCCGAATTGAGCAGAGTGCTCGCGACACACGGCCAGAGTGCTGAGTTTATGAACTCCCGCGCGGCCTGTAGCACCTTTAACGTGCTCTCCCTGGATGATCGCCGCGTAACGGCAGCAATTATTCTGCCACTATAGGAATCAGTTTTTAGAACTCTGGCAGGTACTGCAGTGGGTCGACCGGCTGACCATCGCGCCGAATTTCAAAATGAAGCCGGGTCGACTCTGCGCCTGACTGGCCCATTTCTGCGATAACCTGCCCGCGGTGCACCGAATCCCCTTCGCTGATGGTGACCGCCCGGTTGTGTGCGTAAGCACTCAGAAAGGTCTCGTCGTGCTTAATAATAATCAGAAGTCCGTAGCCCCTGAGCCCGGTGCCAGCATACACCACTTTACCTCTCGCAGCCGCTAGAACCGGGCCGCCATCGGCACCAGCGATATCGATGCCGTTGCTTCCGGTTTCCGGGTCAAACCACGCTATCAATTCTCCCTCGGCTGGCCAGAGCCAGGCGGTGTGCGTGGACTCGGATTGGGTTGTAGGGTCAGATGTCGTCCGCTCCCGAGTATCTGACAAGATTTCGACAGGTTCCAGCTCTACAACCGTTGGCTCAGCGGCAGAGGTCGATTCCAGGTTTGCCTTGCTGACTGATACGCTCGAGGCCTTTTTAACGCCAGACCCAAGGATAATCTCCTGTCCAACTCGGAGCCGGTACGGCGACTCCAAACCGTTCCACACAGCGACATCTCGGTAATCCAGACCTGCCTCCCATGCGATCGTGTAAAGAGAGTCACCGTTTCGGACGATTCGGACCACCGCCTCCGTGCGGGGCGCGGTGAGGTCGCTCACCGGGACCACGGCTGGCCCACTACAGCCGGCGAAAACTGTCGCCAAGAAAAAGGCAAGGCACGCACCCGTCCTGCGCACACCGAACCGAAACAAGTCANACATAGAACCACAGCAGAGCAAGGACCNCCNGTATCAGGACNGTCCAGCCGATCGCATCGGCATAGCGNCGCAGCTGNGATTCAAACCGNTCGCCCCCTGCGTAAATTAGTCCNGCCACTAGGAAAAAGCGGGCGCCGCGGCCCACCAGAGATGCNGCTACAAAAGGCAGNAGACTCATTGANGCAAGCCCNGCACTGATCGTGAACAATTTATAGGGAATTGGAGTAAAGCCTGCAAGGAACACGATCCAGACACCGTGCGCCTGGAATTTCGCTCGTACAACTTCGAACGCAGCTTCCGCTTCGTAGAAATTTATGACTGGTGTTGCAACCACGTTAAACAAGAACATGCCGATGAGGTACCCCGCTATGCCCCCCAGAACCGACCACAAAGTAGTAATGGCTGCCAGCATCCAGGCNCGTTGCCTTTGCGCGAGCACCATTGGTGCCAACATGACGTCAGGGGGAATAGGAAAGAATGAGGACTCCGCGAAGGATAAAGCGGCGAGATATCGAGTCGCACGTGGATGAGCCGCCCAGGTCAGGACGAGTTCGTAAAGCCGTGAGAAAATCTTCATTGCACATGCCCCGGTCGCATTGGCACAAAAACAACCTCAACGGATTTGTGCCGAAGGACGGCGCGGTCCCTCTTGATCCAGTAGAGAAGTCGCTGCTGATGCCGTGTGCCTTCAGGCGCAACTAAGACACCCCCTTCCGCGAGCTGCGTGAACAGNGTTTCGGAAACTTTTTCAGGAGCNGCTGTCAACATAATACCGTCGAATGGTCCCTTGGTTGCCCAACCATTTGTCCCGTCGCCATGACGCANAGAGACATTTTGAACATCCAGTCGCTGGAGATGTTGCCGGGCACGTTCCGCCAACACCCCCACCCGCTCGATTGAGAACACCCGGTCACAGACATGCGCCAGCACCGCTGTTTGAAATCCTGATCCGGTTCCTATCTCAAGAACCCGTTTTATCCGCCGACGTCCGGCCAGAAGAAGTTCAGTCATCAGAGCCACAATATAGGGTTGGGAAATTGTCTGNTGATAGCCAATAGGTAAGGCGGTATCTTCATATGCCCTGCCCTTCAAGGCCTCTTCGAGAAATTCGTGCCGGGGAATGCTTGAGAGCGCGTTAAGGACGGCCTCGTGTTTGATGTCTTTGTCGCGGAGCCCCTCCACGAGGCGTGCGCGGGCCCGCGCGGAAACAAAACCCCCAAACCGGTTGTCTTGGCCGGGTGTCGTTTGCGTCATGCCTCTAGCCACTGATGAATCTGATCAGTTTGGCTATGCCTTGTGAGGTCGATCTGCAAGGGGGTAACGGAGACAAATCCCTCGCGGACAGCAAAGAAATCAGTCCCTTCGCCGCAGTCTTGCTCCTCACCGGCTGATCCCACCCAGTAAATGTCCCTGCCATTAGGGTCCTTGGTACGGACTACGGGTTCAGACTTATGTCGGCATCCGAGCCTTGTAGCCTGAAACCCTTTAATTTCTTCGATTGGCAGGTCCGGGACGTTGACGTTAATAATACTGTCCGGTGGAAGCGGCGTTCGTTGGACGCGCTGGAGCAGTAGAAGAGCGACCTGAGCCGCGGATTCAAAATGATGAGGATTTGACCCCACCAAAGAGACAGCGACGGCCGGGAACCCGAGAAACCTGCCCTCCATGGCAGCCGCAACTGTTCCCGANTAGATCACATCGTCGCCCAGNTTTGCGCCATGGTTGATTCCGGCAATCACCATATCAGGCTCGGGATCCATGAGGCCCGTCAATCCGACATGAACGCAATCCGTAGGAGTNCCATCTAAATAAAGAAAGCCATTCGGNGCAGTATGNACCCTGAGCGGTCGGGTGAGCGTCAGCGAGTTGCTCGCCCCNCTTCGGTTTCGGTCAGGAGCGATAACGAACGACTCTGCAGCGGGGGCAATGGCCCCATGAAGTGCGGTAAGGCCTGACGCCAGGTAACCGTCGTCGTTGCTAATCAGAATGCGCATACCAAAGGATTCCACCAAAGTGGAGATAACTGCGGGAAGAACCCGGATTATCTCAGAAAGTCCTGAGCTCGCCCATTCCTATAATCCCGAAAACTCAATGGGCAGTGAAACTCCCTGTGAAACGGNCGACTGATAGACTCNCCTGAATGGACACTCCTTCCACCCTCGCCGCGGATTACCGGGTCATTAGAAAGGTCACGCTGGTGGGCGGACTTGTGGACGTGATCCTGGCGGTTGGGAAACTTGTTGGTGGTTTCGCTTCGCAATCCCAGGCCCTGATTGCGGATGGAATTCACTCGATATCTGATCTGGTGACAGACTTGCTTGTAATCGTCGCTGCCCGACATGCCAGTCATGAGGCGGACTCAGAACACCCCTACGGCCATGGNCGTATTCAGGCTATCGCAACNGCGATCCTGGCCTTTTCGTTNGCTGTGGTCGCNTTGAGCATTGCATGGGATGCGNTNACGCGCNTNAAAGGTGATGCAGACCTGNTCTCNCCTGGATGGATNGCGGTACTGATTGCTACCGTCTCNGTNATCGCNAAAGAGGCNGTATATCAGTACACCAACAAAACGGCCAAAGCCTTAAATTCGAGTTTGTTACGCGCAAACGCGTGGCATAGTCGCACCGATGCGCTCTCCTCAATAATCGTGATTGTCGGCGTTGTGGGTGTGATGGTTGGATTTCCGTGGGCCGATGCGGTAGGAGCGGTTGGGGTGGGTCTGATCATTTTGTATGCGGCATTCAAGATTGGGCGGGAGGCCGTTGATGAGTTGATCGATACAGGGCTTGATCAGAGCACTCTTGCCTTAATGCGCCACACTATCCTGGAGGTTCCCGGCGTCATTGGAGTTCATGAACTGCGTACCCGACGCATGGGGTCTCAACTTCTCGCGGATATGCATATCCATGTAGACCCACTAATCAGTGTCTCGGAGGGGCATAGCATTGGTGATCGTGTGATGGATCGTCTGGGGCGTAAATTTAAACGCCTTACTGATGTTGTGGTCCATATTGACCCTGAGGACGATCTGATGATCCCGAATTCGCAAGATCTCCCGCTCCGCCCTGAGATTGAACGCGCGGTCCGCGAGTGTTTGATTGATGCAAAGAAGCCAGACGAACGGACAGGCATAGAGGACTTTGATCTGGTGCTGCATTATGTCGGGGGCAGCATAACAGGCGAACTTACCTTTCCGCTCCCCGCTTCGGAATCGCGCGGCTTTCTTGAAGAAGAAAGCCAAGCGCTGTCGGAGCAACTAATAACAGAAACACCGCTCAGTGCGGTGAGAATTCTCTACCGAGCCTGAGCCAGAGAGCGTGATACCGCACAATGGATCAGGCTAGTCGGCATAATCGAGCGCCATCTGACTACCCCCAACCGGGTTACGCCAGACCAACACTTCCTGAATTCGGCGGGGTGTAGCTCTCACAACGGTTAGCCTTAACCCGTCAAGTGCGAACTCTTCGCCACTTTCCGGTATTCGCTGCGCATGCGCCAGAATCCAGCGACTGACTGAGTCGGTCGGCTTACCAGACAGGCTTAAATCGAAATGCTCGGACAGGATACGGAGTTCGGAAGCGCCCTCGATCGTTACCCGGTCCGGACTGTGGACCGTAAACTCATTGGGGGTTAAGTCGCTTTCGTCGTAGATTTCCCCGACTAGTTCCTCCATCAGGTCCTCAAGCGTCACGACACCCTCCATGATTCCGTGTTCATCGACCACAATCGCCAGCTGATTCCGCTCCTGGCGTAGCGCAGCAATGGTATCGTTCAGGGATTGGCCTTCGGGGATGAAGTAAGGGGCCCGGGAGAACTCTTGGATGTGTCGCTCCAACGTTCCACTTAGAGCAGCTGAAAGCAATTCACGAACATGCACCACGCCGATGATTTCGTCGGGATCTTTGCCGTGCAAAGGGATTCGACTGAATGGCGCATCAGCAAGTTTTTCGACGGCTGCAGCGAGCGTAAGATGGTACGTCAGCCCAAAGACTTTATGGCGCGGTGTCATGACATCTGCTGCCGTTAAATCCGTGAACGCGAAGGCTCTTTCGATCAGTCGCTTTTCGCTCTCCTCGATGGTTCCTTCTTCTTCGCCATACCCCGCCATACTGATCAATTCTGACTCCGTAACGGTGGGATCTTCCCCTGCCCCGGGACTCGCGGTGTTCCGTATGAAATATTCGAACACGCGACTTACCGGCGCCGTAATGTGCACAAGCGCGAGGATTACGGGTGCAACCGCCAGGGAAATTCTCTCGGAATATCGGGTCGCGAGACTCTTGGGGGTAATCTCGCCAAATATCAGAATCACAACAGTGAGGCCGCCCACAGCAATGCCAGGTCCGATGCTCCCAAATGCACGCGTTGCGAGGACGGTAGCCAATGCGGAAGCGCTGATGTTCACCAGATTGTTCCCGATTAGAATTGCTACCAGCATTCGCGATGGATTCTCTTTGAGTTGCTGCAATGACCGGGCGCCGGGGCGGCCTGCCCCTGCGAGTGCATCGGCCCGTCCCCGAGACAGCGCGATCAGGGCAGTCTCGGATCCGGAAAAGAAAGCCGAAAGACCCAGCAGGACTACTAAGAAAAGTCCTTCAATCATGGGTATTGCTATTCACGCCAGAGGAGATCAACGTGCTACTGAGAGGTACGAAGCGTTTCAACATAGGCAACAATCAAATCAATTTCATCGCGCGTGATCTCAAATGGCGGGTAATAGGGTGGGACATCCGACCACAGGGCATATCCAGGGACACGTGTGAATACAGGATGAGGCCGTCGCGAGTAAAAGGTCAGGAAGCGTTCGCGCCAATCAGAGCTTTTAACCATCCATGTAAAGGAGGGGGAATTCCCTATTCCTCCCATGCGGTTGTATTCTCCGATCACATGACAGCGCGAGCACAGTTGTCTCGATAACTCAAAACCCAGATCGGCTGAATTCGAAGCGCGCGATTGCGGGAGGCTCGTAAAGGTGAGGAGCGCACTAGCAAAGACACTCGCGAAGATCCGGATCATCATTTCCTGAGGCCCTACAATACCGGCACGACCCAGTCGTAGGGGTCGTCGATTTCACCGTGTTGAATCCCAAGCAACGTCTCACGGAGGCGTTCCGCGAGGGACTCTTCAGCCTGAGGCGCCACGGAGATCTCCTCGTCGAGATGCCTAATCGAGGTGACGGGGGCCACGACCGCAGCGGTTCCAGCGCCGAAAATTTCTAAAAGTTCCCCAGAACGCGACGCGTCCGCCAACTCCCGCATTGAGACTCGACGGGATCGTGTCTTAATACCCCAGGTCTCCAACAATGTGATTACGCTCTCACGGGTAATGCCAGGGAGAATGGTGCCCGATAGCTCAGGTGTGACGACTTCATCGCCTATGCGAAAAAAAACATTCATCTGGCCGGCTTCTTCGGCGAACGCATGCTCCTGGGCGTCGAGCCAGAGAATTTGATCAAAGCCATCCTGAGACGCGGCTGCCATAGGCTGCAACGTGGGCGCGTAGTTCCCTGAGGTCTTTGCGGCCCCGGTACCGCCCATCGCTGCCCGAGTAAACCGCCCTTCTGCTTTAAGGCGGAGTCCAGGAGTGCTTGAGGAAAAGTAAGGAGCGACAGGAGCCGCCGTGATCACGAACAGATATCGGCTCGACGGACGAACTGCCAGGTGACCCTCGTTGGCAAACACCAGAGGTCGGAGATAAAGCGCGTGGCCTCGGTACCTGGGGATCCAACTGGATTCAACCGAGACAATCTCGGTAATACAATCGATAAACTCTTTGGCAGGCAGGCGAGGGATGCACAGCCGCAGACAGGATGCTTCGAGCCTAGCAGCATTGCGATCCGGCCGGAATAATCGGGCGACCTCATCATGGGTACCTCGATAGGCCTTCAAGCCCTCAAAAACGCTTTGCCCATATTGAATTCCGAGAGCGGTCGGCTCGACTTCCAGAGCAGCACGACGCCTGATGGTTGCGTCCCCCCAAGCATTGTCCGCCCACTCTCGGACCAGCATATGGTCGGAGAAAACGTTTCCAAATCCGAGATCCTGGTCGATAACCGACTGAAGACCCGAGCTCTTTTCCAGAACCCTGTTTATTCGCACGCTTTTTCTATCCTCTCCGATCTTTTGTAAATGTTGCGGCTATCCGTATCGGTTATTCGGGATTGGAGTGCCGATTGATCGTTGAAATTAATTGCGCCACCTGGGTTTCCGATAACGCATTCGCAGCTGAGAAAAGCACCTCTCCGTTGCGGCCAACGACGAGAACATGATAGCCGTTATCTACCAGGCCCCAAGCGTCAACCAGAACTCGCCGAAGGTCCCGTACGTACAACGTGTCTGGGTATTTTTCCTGCTTCTTTTGCAGCAGCATATCGATAGCGAAATTGGGTTTCCAGGTCGCGGCCATGTTAATAACTGCCACCGAAGCCACTTTGTCGCGATCGAAGCTCTCCGCCGCGAGGGCATCCTCAACGTGTGCGTTAACCTTCACCTTGTCAGGGTCGACGTACATGAGAATATTCACCTTGCCGTTAAGTGAGGCGTTGCTCCACGGCCCGCCCCCCACCAATCCGCCATTTTCTTCATTCAGGACGACTGTTGGAACTGCCTCGCCGATAATCAACTGTGCCATTGCCGCCGGTCCCAGGCAAATTGTGAGAATGACAATGGCATGCCGGATAACCATGCAGATGCCTACTCGATATTGATTCATAACGCTCTTCGTCTGCTTCGTTGCATCTTGGCGCATTTGCGGATGCACACAGGATTGCTGCCGGCCTCCCAGGCCTCAGGATAAATAGTTCTATAAGGCTCTTCCAGCAGGATCTCTTCCAGGAGGCGGTTGCGGATATTGTGTTCTGTTGAGTGGGAGACTCCGGCCCTTGAATACATTCGCCGTTCGTCGTCAGAGCCCTCGATCCAGCAACAAGCAGAGACTGCGCCCGTGGCCACAATATAAGGTCGGTTTTGAACCCCAGATTTACACTGGACGGAGTTGCCGGCCCCTGCGACGGAGGCGTGAACCGCATCGGTAGAGATCTCGCCGCCGGAACCTACCATATCGGTATAGGCCGGATCGGCAGGATGAAGGTCACGTAGCGTGCCGTCGCGCAGTTGGTAAGAGAATCGATTCTCCTTGCCGAACCGAATCGTATCGATCACTCTAAAGTTCGAGAACCCCATCTCCCGACTGCGTTCCAATGCCTCTGTAATCTGGTGCTGGTTATGCTCAAAAGGAATGAAATGCCATTCCGCTATCGCCCCGGTACCTAGGTAGGCCTCGGCGTTCCGCATAATTTTTTCGAACCGGGTATTTACGCGGTATAAGTGATTTGTGTCCTCGAGCCCGTCGATATGAAACTCCACAACGGACTCCGTCCCGTTGAAGTGTTCCCCGAGTTCTCGCCACCAGTCAGCGCTGCGAAGCCCTCCGTTCGAAGAAAGAATAATTTTGATATCAAACCCGATGAAATAGTCGCAGATCTCGAGACACTCACGAGCAGCAGGTGGATCGCCAAGGCCCCCGCAAAGATCAATCTCGCTGATCTTTGCGCAAATGGCTGGAGTGAAGTTCCGTTTGATGAGCTCAAGATCNAGTTCGATATTNNTGACCTTCGACATGTCAGGGAGGCNCCGGTTCCNCTNCTGGGTACGNCCGCACATAGGACAGGCGGCATTACATTTGTCTGTCAACTCCAAATGGAACTTCATCGGCCGCTGAAGATCGAAGATAGANGTACTTGAGTTCATAGGTTTATCACAATNCTCATGCGGTNTTCGCGTACATAAAATAACGTCCNGAGTCGACGTTTCTCGGCAATGANAGNGGCCTCCAATTGNTNTTTTTAAAGGGCTGGTCAGAGAGAATAACGGCANCAACGGCTAGNANGGCGTCAAGATCTCGTGAGATTTNGCGNGCCAACTCCTCATCCGCTACTTTTATGCCCGTGCCAATATCACAATGTGCCAGGACTGCCTTGGACTTAATTAGCTCCAGGGCGGGTCTGAGCGTTTCCGTAAAGTCTCCTTCGATCAGAAATTCTGGATCTGGCGTACAGTCGNGGTGNGCAGCTGGTTTGCGCTCGAAGACGAAAATGTCACGATCTGGTGCAGTCTGTCGGAGGTGATCGAACGTTCGGCCGTTTCCAAGTCCNAATTCNANNTACGGGCCTGGAAAGGTTGCCACGCGACCGATGGCAGACTCGAGACAGGTTTTTTGTGCCTCGAGGCGTCGGATCATGCTGTCAAGCCTGCTCATGATGAATCCAAGGGGCGCCNCCGTAGAAGAAAAAGCGATCTTCTTTCCGGGAATTGGCGCGCCCCATTGTCTGTGATCCGTGCAGACTATAAAGAATGGTCGGGGCGAGAGGATTTGAACCTCCGACCACCGCAACCCCATTGCGGTGCGCTACCAGGCTGCGCTACGCCCCGAAAGTTGTTAATTGTAAAGCACTAGGCCTTGAGNAGCTGTGAGATCTGCTCCAGCTCGTCAACAAGCNCGCTGGTGAGAAGATGCTCCGAGGGTCCATCCTTGTCGGAACTGTTCACGTTAAGTTGATTGGAGGCGCCACTGATTGTATAGCCCTCTATGTAGAGGAGTTTACGAATCGTGCGAATCAGCTCTACTTCGTGACGTTGGTAATATCTGCGGTTTCCACGACGTTTAACTGGCTNGAGTTGAGGAAACTCTTGCTCCCAGTACCGAAGTACGTGCGGCTTTACTGCACATAACTGGCCAACCTCACCGATGGTGAAGTATCGTTTTCCTGGAATAGGCGGTAGATCCTCGGCACCTGGGTCGAGCATGGTCACGATGACCTTCCCTCGCCGACCGTCGCATCAATGCGATCCGTGTTGGCACCCACTTGGTCTTTGACCTTCTGACTGGCGCGATAGGTCACGACCCTTCGTGCGCAAACTGGGACNGCCTCACCGGTCTTCGGATTTCGTCCAGGCCGACTGTTTTTTTCCCGGATAGAAAATCCACCAAAGCCCGATAACTTGACACTCTCTCCAGCTTCTAGCGATTGGCGAATTTTTTCAAAGAAAAGTTCTACNAACTCTTTCGCCTCCCGTTTATTAAGGCCAAGCTCGTCAAAAAGTGTATTGGCTAGGTCGGCTTTGGTAATTGTGTTATTCATTTTTTTACGTCAACGGCCCAAAGGTCCCTTAGCAGGCACGACCGGTGGTGTTCCAGCGGTCTCTCCTAAGAAGAACGGAGTTCCCCTCCTATNTCTTCTCTAATATCTTCTAGCACAACCTCGATAAGGCGATCCACCTCATCATCTGTAAGATTGCGGTAATTNGACTGTAACGTCAAGCGGTATGTCAGCGATTTTTTTTGATGCCCAACTTCAGGCGCTTCATAGAGATCAATCAGTTCTAGGGCAACCATCAACGTCTGAGCCGAGGTTTCGATACAGGTTCGGACGGCAACGGCGGGGGTATCCTTCGGAATAACCAGTGAAATATCGCGGTTCACGGCAGGATAACGCGATGTCGCAGAATACGTGGGCATTTGCCCTTGTTGAAGCAATTTCCAATCCANCTCAAANNCAAACACAGGTCCCGCGATATCGAGCTCAGTAAGTAAAACACTGGAAATACGACCAATCCGACCAACCGTTCGCCCTTTAGCGCTAATGTCAGCGTATTGACCCGCCTGATAGGCAGGGTGTGTGCCCGCCGTATAGCTCAGATCTTGAGTGTGTTGTGAAGCTCGGGCAAGATCTTCGACGTCGCCCTTAATGTCGAAAAAATCCACGGCGGGAGAGTCCTGGTCCCAACGGGTCCCGTTAGCAGAGCCCGTCACTACGCCGCCGAGCCATTGATTCTCCCGGATCACCTTACCCCTTTTTAAATAAACATGTCCGGCCTCAAAAAGGCGAATGTCACGGACCTGTCGACGCGTATTGTAGGCCAGTGCTCCCAGAAGGCCCGGAAGCAGGGACACCCTCATCTCCGCCATGTGGACGGAGATCGGATTCTTGAGTTTCACCACTGATTGTCGTCCGCGAACATGTTTTTGCAGATCAGCCGAAACGAAACTGTAGGTAATCGCCTCTCGATACCCTCTGTCGACTAGAAAATCTTTCGCTCGGTCTAGAGGGACGAGCGCCTCTGGCGAAAGCCGCCGACTGGCCGCCACCTTAGGTCGATTCACGGGAAATCTATCGTAGCCTACGACCCGGGCAACTTCTTCGACCAAGTCATGTTCCGCCTCGATGTCGTAGCGGTGACTTGGGGCTTTTACCCGCCAACCGCCCTGGATTCGCTGACAGTTCATCCCAAGCGCTGTGAAAACCGCGGATACCTGCGCCGTCGGGACNTTAACTCCAAGTATCCGTTGTAACCGAGATGCACGCAACGTTACCCATCTTCTTTTCGGCAGAAGTCGCGGCGCCGCGGATTCGACTCGGGGTCGGCAACTACCGCCACAGATCCGAAGCACCAGGGCACTCGCGCGTTCGATTGCCTTTGCTGGCAATTGAAAGTCGACACCTCTTTCAAAACGATGGGAGGCGTCCGTGTTCAGGTTATGCCGCCGCGCGGTCTGTGCTATCCCGTTTGGATCAAAGCAGGCCGCCTCGAGAAATATTGCCCGAGTCCGCGCATGGATCATGGTGCTCGCACCGCCTTTGATACCGGCCAGCGCAACTGCGCCAGAGCGATCTGTAATCAGTAAGGCGTCAGCGTCCAAGGTTACCTGTTCGCCATCAAGTAGTTTTATCCGCTCTCGAGGTATCGCCGAACGAACACAAATATCTCCTTTAAGCCTATCACTGTCGAAAGCGTGCATAGGCTGCCCGATCTCAAGCATCACGTAGTTGGTGATATCGACCAGCGCATCGATGCTTCGCGAGCCTACTCTCCTGAGTCGCTCCCGTAGGAGGTCGGGGGTACGGGCTCCTGGCCGCACCTCCGTGATCGTCCGGCCGACATAGCGTGCGCATCCGCCGTTACCATCGAGCGTAACTAGCCTTGGTTCAGAGCCGATCGGGCGGACGCGAGGAAGTTTTGGCTCCAAAAGCGAACCCCCGGTTAACGCCGCGACTTCTCGTGCAATCCCGAGTATGCTCAGGCAATCGCCACGGTTCGGCGTTAACTCGACTTCCAGGAGTCGGTCTGGAAGTTGTAGATGGGGGTTTAAGGGGTCTCCAGGTCGAAGCTCTGGATCCAGTAGCAAAAGCCCGCTGGATTGCTCTTCAAGCCCCAGTTCAGCTGCAGAACACAACATCCCTGCCGATGCTTGCCCCCGGATCACAGCTTTATCGATTTTCAGGCCTGACGGAAGACGCGTTCGGATTCGGGCAAATGGTGCGACAACACCCTTTGAGACGTTTGACGCACCGCAGATCACCTGATGGGTTTTCCGGTCACCAGCATCAACCTGACAGATAGTCAGACTATCTGCTTCCGGATGCGGAGCAATCTCCCGAACATGTCCCGCCACTATTGACTCAGGCAGCGGCGCAACCTCCTCAATAATACCTGTCTCGAGACCAGCCCCCGTCAGAATCGCCGGTAGAGAATCGAAGGCGGGATCAAAATCGACCCATTCACGAAGCCAGTTTTCACTGATAATCATATCGGACTCAGGCGAACTGTTTCAAAAATGAGACTTCGTTTTCAAAAAAGAGTCGGAGGTCATCAACCCCATAACGCAGCATTGCCAGGCGCTCAATACCTAGACCGAAAGCATAGCCTGTGAACAATTCGTTATCGATACCTACTTGCCGAAAAACTTCCGTGTGGACCATTCCGCAGCCCAGCACCTCAATCCAGCCGCTGTGCCCGCAGATGCGGCAGCCCTCGCTTTCACAAAACACACAGCCCATATCGACCTCTGCCGAAGGTTCGGTAAAGGGAAAAAACGACGGTCGAAAGCGTACCGGTAATTCGCGTTCGAAAAATTCTTCCAGGAAAAAGATCAAGACGCCCTTTAGATCGGCAAAGGAAATATCCGAATCGACCGCAAGCCCCTCCACCTGATGGAACATAGGTGTGTGCGTAACATCAGAGTCGCAGCGATACACCCTGCCTGGAGCGATCACCGCCACTGGAGGCGTATGGGTTTCTAGGTATCGTATCTGCACCGGTGACGTGTGCGTTCGCAGCACGGTTTCATCAGACACATAAAAAGTGTCGTGCATGGCTCGAGCCGGATGGTTCTTCGGTATGTTAAGTGCCTCGAAGTTGTGAAAGTCATCCTCGATTTCCGGGCCGTGAGCGACATCGAACCCAGCACGAGTAAAGATTTGCTCAATTCTCCTCAACGTCCGACTGACAGGATGCAGTGAACCTTCATGCCGACCCCGCCCGGGAAGCGTAACGTCAATCTTCTGGGCAGCAATCTGGGCTTGGTGCTCTTCTTCTTTGATCTCCGCCGACCTTTCTAGGAGAGCGTCAGTCAGTTGGTCGCGAACGCGGTTCACGGCGGCGCCAAATTCCCTGCGCAACTCCGGAGGTTGCGCGCCGATCAGTTTCAGCTGTGCGGTCACCGTTCCCTGCCGGCCGAGCAAAGCGACCCTGAGCTGTTCGATCGCTACCGAGTTAGGGGCAGCAGAAATCTCTGACAGGGCGCTACCGAGCAGGAGATCCAATTCGGCGATGGGGCTGGCGTTCATCGAAACCCTTGTATTGAAATAAAAAAAGGGAAAGGTGGTATTACCTTTCCCTGATTCTACGCCTCGCTGTCAGGCGTGTTCCGTTGTAATTCGGGGTCAAGCGGCGAGTGCGACTTTAGCCCTCTCTGCCAGCGCAGCGAAAGCCACCTGGTCATGCACGGCCATATCAGCAAGTACTTTACGGTCGAGTGAGATATTTGCCCGGCCCAAACCATCGATGAGCCGGCTATAACTGAGATCATGGATGCGTGCCGCAGCATTGATGCGGACGATCCAGAGCGTCCGGAACTGCCGCTTTCGCTGGCGACGGTCTCGATAGGCGTATTGGTCTGCCTTCATAACAGCCTGATTCGCTACGCGGAATACATTCTTGCGGGCGCCGCGATAGCCTTTCGCTCGCGAAATGACCTTGTTGTGGCGGGCCTTGGCTGTTACTCCTCGTTTTACTCTGGGCATCGTTCTACTCTTTCAGGTTCTTATTCAGCGCCGTTTTGACTCTGTTCCGGGGTTGAGGTCTGGCTGAGCCTTGACCTCAGGCATAAGGCAGCATCTTGCGGACGGCTGCCTGATCCGCTGGATCGACCAGAAGCCCTTCACGCAACTGGCGTTTTCGCTTCGTCGATTTCTTAGTGAGAATATGATTGAGGTAGCC
Source organism: Proteobacteria bacterium TMED61 (assembly GCA_002171735.1). Classification (GTDB taxonomy): domain Bacteria; phylum Pseudomonadota; class Gammaproteobacteria; order Arenicellales; family UBA868; genus UBA868. The sequence continues at coordinate 49,191 of NHDO01000046.1, forward strand.
TTGCGAGCGCTTGAACTTCCCTGACGCGGTGCGGCTGAACCGTTTGGCGGCCCCTCTATTGGTCTTCAGTTTTGGCATCGTTTCTTATCCATAAATATTGCTGGCCCGTGCTCAGGTTTTTGCTGGCGCCAGTACCATGATCATCTGTCGTCCTTCCATTTTCGGCATCTGCTCAACAATTCCAATCTCTTTCAGGTCATCTTCAACCCGTTTAAGCATCTCCATTCCGAGCTCCTGATGAGCCATTTCGCGCCCTCTGAAACGCAAGGTCACCTTTACCTTGTTGCCCGCATCAAGAAAGCGTGTGAGATTCCGAACCTTAATATCGTAATCCCCAACATCGGTTCCTGGTCGGAACTTTACTTCCTTGACCGTAATCTGCTTTTGCTTTTTTTTGGATTCTTGCTTTTTCTTGGCGTTTGCGTAGAGATGTTTACCCCAATCCATCAACCGACAGACCGGTGGTTCCGCATTCGGTGCAATTTCAACCAGATCCATGCCGCGCTCTTCTGCAATCGTTCGCGCCTCGTCTGGGGAAACAATGCCTAACTGTTCCCCGGTGTCACTTACGAGTCGGATCTGATCGTAGGTGATATCTTCGTTGAGCCTTTGCTCTTTTGTTCCGGCTATTGCCAATCCCTCCAAAAATTAATGCCGCGCGTTTGCGTTGGGGAGAAGACATTTCTCTAGTGCGTCAGCAACGGCTACCGTACCTAGATCTTCTCCGTCCCGCGTGCGCACGGCCACAGAGCCCTCTTCCACTTCCCGGTCTCCAACCACAAGGAGGAAGGGAATGCGTCTTAGGGTAGATTCCCGGATTTTATAACCAATTTTCTCGTTTCTCAAGTCAGTTTCGACTCTGACCCCCTGTTTTCTAAGGAATTTTTCTGTTTCCGAAGCGAATGACTGCTGACGGTCAGTGATGTTGAGAATGATTGCTTGTACCGGGGCGAGCCAAAACGGCAGTTTTCCCTCCGTATCTTCAATCAGGATACCGATAAAGCGCTCAAGAGAGCCGAGAATTGCACGGTGAATCATTACCGGCACCTGCTTAGAGCCATCGTCGGTGACGTACGAAGCGTCGAGTCGGCCCGGCATCGAAAAATCGACCTGTATGGTTCCGCATTGCCAGCGGCGCCCAATGGAGTCGCGCAGTACAAATTCGTGTTTTGGGCCATAAAATGCACCCTCACCAGGTTGAACTACGTATTCAATCCCCTTTTCTTCTAGAGCTCGGGCAAGCGCATCCTCCGCACGGTCCCACAAGGCATCTTCCCCCACGCGCTGTTTTGGACGTGTTGAAAGCGCTACCTCGATGTCCTCGAACCCGAAGTCCTTGTACATCCTGTAGGTCAGCTCGATCAATGTGGAGACTTCCGCCTGAAGTTGGTCTTCGGTGCAGAAAACATGGGCGTCATCCTGGGTGAAACGCCGCGCACGAAGCAGGCCGTGAAGAGTGCCTGAGGGTTCGTTCCGATGAACAATGCCAAATTCGGCAATCCGGATCGGTAGATCCCGGTAGCTCCGAAGCCCCTGATTGAAGATTTGGACATGGCCTGGGCAATTCATAGGCTTAATCGCGTAGTCCCGGTCATCGACATGCGTTGTAAACATATTGTCCCGAAACTTGTCCCAATGACCTGAGCGCTCCCAGAGGCTCCGGTCCAGCATCTGCGGCGTATGCACTTCCTGGTAGTCATATTCCGCCAGCAGGTTCCGCACATACCGCTCGACTGCGGTGTAGAGTGCCCAACCATCCCGATGCCAGAAAACCATCCCGGGCGCCTCTTCCTGAAAGTGAAAGAGATCAAGCGCTTTGCCTATCCTCCGGTGATCTCTCTTTTCGGCTTCTGCAATTCGCGTGAGGTATTGATCTAGAGACTTCTTGTCAGGCCATGCCGTCCCATAGACGCGTTGCAGCATCTCATTGCTCGAATCGCCTCGCCAGTACGCCCCGGCCAGTTTGGTCAGTTTGAATGCCCGAAGCATGCCGATATCGGGAACATGCGGTCCCCGGCAGAGGTCAGTGAAGTCGTCCTGACGGTAAAGTGAAAGAGTTTCATCAGTGGAAATCTCTTCAATAATCTTTGCCTTGTACTCTTCTCCTAACTCCCGGAAATAGGCAACCGCTTCTTCCCTACCCATGGCCAGTCGCTCAACGCGCGAACCCTTTTTGACAAGAGCCTCCATTTTTTCCTGTATCCGATCAAGGTCATCCTCAGTAAAACCGGGGCCGTAGGCGAAATCATAGTAAAAGCCGTCCTCAATCACCGGTCCGATGGTGACTTGGGCTTGGGGGAAAAGTTGTTTCACCGCCTGCGCAAGAAGATGCGCACAGGAATGGCGCAGAATCTCCAACCCTTCGGGATCCTTAGCCGTGATGATCCGCAGAGCAGAGTCATGTTCAATTTGATGTGAGGCATCCACCAAGACCCCGTCAATCTCCCCACCCAGGGTCGCCTTGGCGAGCCCGGGGCCAATATCTGCCGCAACCTCGGCAACTGTGAGGGGCCCTGGATAATCGCGAGTACTTGCATCAGGGAGTGTGATTTTCATATGCTTGATCGAAGGTAGTTAGCGCGTGCGCAGGGGAATTGTCGACTCCACAAAGCCATTAGGCTCCAGGTACCGGGCGCAAACCATGGCAGGCCAGAAGAGCGTAGGTTATATCGGTAGTCAGGTATCCGAACCAGACGCGGATTATAGGTGTAAAAAACGATCCTGGGCGCGCTGATGGCGGCCGAGATCAGACTACACTGCTCGCAGCAACGCTTGGCACCCAACAGTATCCGTCGGGGTCCAACAAGTAGCATTCGCGAAGACCGTGAGGTCGATCCAGGCTAGCCCGCAGAATAACGTAACCTTTTTCTTGCGCACGGGCCTCGCACGCATCAGGGTCAAGTCCATAGAGTCGTAACTCAATCCCGCAGCCACGAATATCAGACTCCAGGATTAAATCACCCAAAGGATTGTCGTGGTAGGTGTGGTCGCCATGGAATTGAAAGAATTCTCCCTCATGCTCCAGTACTGCGAAATCCCCGTCAGNACGGTGGACTTTCATGGTNAGGACATCGGACAAAAAGGTTACNGTTCTCGCAACATCTTTGACCAACAGGTTGACCCCAAAGCCTTNAAGGGCGCGNCCGAATTCCGCTGCGGAAGCGGCCCGGGCGATCTTGGGGTCCATNGACTGCCTTATCNCACTTGGACGCGTCNTTTAATCGCNNGGAATCAGGCCCACAAGTTTTAGCGCNCCATAGAGAATNAACAAAACGGCAATAATGATNCCGATTCTGCGAAGATTTTCCGGGGTCATNNTGCTTACCAAGGNNCAGGGATTTCAACCCTTGATTATCGACCAATTTTCNCCATATCGGNCTNTAATTAGTTGCTAGTCCCTAGGTGAAAATCCCCANAGCCCTAAATATTCCATCCCGAAATAGAGACCAAGCAATACGGCAAGACCGAGGGCAAGTCTCCGAAAATCTGCTGGCGCTTCTTTTTTCCCGCGTAGGAGTAGGAGTAGGTTTCTTGGTTTCATTCGGGCTATCGTACCGGATATTGCGATTGCTTATCACGTTCACTTTAATTTTTCCAACAGGCTGGCATAACATAAATTAATCCACGGAACCCCGAGAGGAACCGTGCTACGTAACGCCCTGAGTTATCTAGATAGGGAAATCATAAGAGCAGTGGCTGACTTAGACCCCTAAAAAACGTTCCCAGAACATACCAAAAATATCTTCAAACATTGTCGAATCTCGCTACCCACGAAAAAGGCTCTCCGAAGAGAGCCTTTTTTAGTGTTTCGGTAGGCGCGAGTGAGATCGAACCACCGACCACTACCATGTCAAGGTGGTATGGACTCGATCCTACTCTACTTTTCTCGGGGGTTTTTAACTGCGCCCCTGAAACGTGCCCCCGCGCAATGCGGGGGTCTTTATTTCAACTGTCCCCACCCCGCTGTCAAGGTGACGCTCAACCACTGAACTACGCGCCTTCTCATTCGCAGAAGCTGGCCAAAACAGATTCGTAGCGCGCGTGGCGCCGACGCCGAAATTGCGCCGGTCATTGCGTTCTTCTATCCCGCTTTTAAATACGGAATAGTGCCCGCAAGGTCGGTATCATCGATAACTCGGAAGTTGCTTACGCTCCCCGCCTGTCTCGCTTTTCCATACGGCGCGTACTCCGGATCGGAAGCGAAGTTGTCGAGAGCCTCTCGGCTTGGAAACTCGAGTATTGCTATCAAAGTAGTATCACTCTCGTCACCCTCGACGGTTGAGATATTCCCGCTTCGAGACAGATACTTACCGCCATGCTTTTCAACGAGTTTGTGGACGTTGGCTGCATAATCAGGTATCCACCCTTCATCCGTTACTTTTATGTCAGCGATTAAAAACACACTCATAGTTGGCTCCTTAAGACGCAGGTAGTTTTAGGTCCACAACGTAAAAATCGACTGCACGACAAAAATTTCTTGCTTATCTTTTTAATGACAAGTTTGAAAANTATTACACATCTCTTCGAACAATGCTTTGCTGGGAGCCCAACGAAAAAAGTAGTAGGGATTAACAGCGGGGCCGTCTTCCATAGTTTACGGCACACGTTTATCTCTAATCTGCTCAACGTCCACGGTGTGCCCCTGACAACNGTGATANAGCTGGCTGGTCATCGGAAGATGCAAACAACGATGTCGTACACACATTCCCTTGATTCGCAGTTGAAAAACGCTATCGGGAAGTTTAACGAGGGGTAAAAAACGTGNCCCCCGTGTGCCCCCTAGAGGTACGCTTTTATACGCATTTATGCCGATACGGGAATTTAAGGAAAATCTTATCGGCCTTAAATCCCCGAGAAAATGGTAGGCGCGAGTGGGATCGAACCACCGACCACCACCATGTCAAGGTGGTGCTCTACCACTGAGCTACGCGCCTGTAATTCAGTCAGCAGATTCTATACCTTAGCCGCAGGAAATTCATCCGACGGTCCCTTGTCGCTCTCAAGTTGACCGGTTTGGTATTCAGACACCAGCGGAAGTGGAGATTCTGGATACCAAAACGGGTGTCCACTAAATTAGAATCTCATACCTATAAATGAGTCCCCAGGGGGCAATCCTGTTCCCGATCTGAAGGAAGGAGATCAGCAGATGACCGAATGTCCGGTATGCGGTGCGCAAATTGCCTTTGCGCAAGGCACAGTAGTGGGAGAACTTCTCGAATGCGCCGATTGCGGTTCGGAACTCGAGGTCACCGGCCTTGATCCCGCCACCGTCGCTGAGGCGCCTGAAACCGAAGAGGATTGGGGCGAGTGAAAGTTGGGTTGCTGCACTCGCTGATTCGCAAAGAAGAAAAACTTCTTCTCGAAGAGTTTCAGGTCCGAGGGGTCGACCTCAGGATGATTGATGATCGCAACCTGATTTTCGATCTCGAATCGATCCCTGACGTCGATGTGGTGCTTGAAAGGAGTATCAACCACTCGCGCTCGATGTATGGTCTGCGCCTGCTNGAGGCAGCGGGGATTTATTGCATAAACGCGGCTGAAGTAGCCAAGATTTGTGGGGACAAAATTCTAACGTCGGTGGCGCTCAAGGAAGCGGATGTCAGACAACCCCCCGTTCGTGTCGCCTTTACGGAAGCCTCCGCACTCGAAGCCATTGAGGAGTTAGGNTATCCCGTCGTTCTAAAGCCGGCGGTGGGCTCCTGGGGNCGCCTNCTNTCCAAGGTCAACGATCGCGAATCTGCAGAAGCTATCCTCGAACACAAGGCGCTTTTGGGCAGCTATCACCATTCGATTTTTTATATTCAAAAGTTTGTCGACAAAAAAGGTCGCGACATCCGCAGTTTTGTGGTGGGTAATGAATGCATTGCGGCGATCTACAGAAGTTCGGAGCACTGGATTACCAACACTGCCCGTGGCGCAGTCGCGAGCGGCTGCAAAGTNGATAACAAGATCGCCGAAATCTCTCTTGCTGCGGCCGANGCGGTGGGGGGCGGCGTACTGGCCGTCGATCTATTCGAAACCCCCGAAGGTCTTTATGTGAACGAGGTCAACTACACGATGGAGTTTAGAAACAGCATTGAGACTACCGGGGTTAACATCCCGGCTCGTGTCGTTGACTTCGTCCTGAGCCAGCAACCGTGATTCGTGTCTCGATTGTGGGTGGGTCGGGCTATACCGGCGGAGAACTCCTTCGATTGCTGCTGGCGCATGGGGGGTGTGACGTCCGTCAGGTCACCTCCGAACGCTTCGCTGGCAAGACAATCCATAAGGCACACCCCAATCTGCGCGGAGCGAGTGCCCTGAAGTTCTGTGCNCTNACGGAACTTGAGNCCTGTGACGTGTTGTTTCTTTGCCTGCCTCACGGAGGCACCGCTGGGCGCTTTGAGGAGTTTTCGGCCCTCGCCCCAAAAATTATTGATCTGAGTGCGGATTTTCGCCTTGCAGATCCTGAAGCGTATATTGAGTGGTACGGGCAACCCCACCCCAATCCTGGCCTACTCGGTCGTTTCGTCTACGGCATTCCAGAGATCAATCGGAACGAGTTGAAGAATGCCAAGCATGTCGCCTGTGCNGGGTGCAATGCTACTGCCAGTACGCTCGCGCTGGCGCCACTCTCACGCCGAAACCTGATCTCCTCGGTGGTCATTGATGTCAAGGCGGGATCNAGCGAAGGAGGGAACGCGGTCAATGACGGGAGTCACCATCCTGAGCGCAGTGGCGCCGTACGCTCCTATCGCCCGACACGTCATCGCCACGTGGCTGAAATCACCCAGTCTCTGGGCACGTTTCCGATACATTTTTCTGCCACTTCGATCGAAATGGTCCGGGGAATCCTCGCAACCTGTCATGTATTCCTGACTGAGCCGCAGGAAGAAAAGGAGATTTGGGGGATATATCGCAAAGACTACGCAGATGAGCCCTTTATCCGCATCGTCAAGGAGCGCAGTGGCATCCACCGCTACCCTGAACCTAAGCTCCTGAGTGGGACGAACTTTTGTGATATCGGGTTTGAAGTTGATTCGGGTACCAACCGGGTGGTGGTGATCAGTGCTATTGATAACCTGATGAAAGGAGCGGCTGGGCAGGCCGTGCAGTGCTTCAACATCATGCACGGGCTGGACGAGCATACAGGGCTCACCTTCCCCGGCCTGCATCCGATCTGAAGACCGATGTGCCGCCTCCTGTGGCTTCGGGCAGAAGAGCCTTTCGAGGTCTCCCCACACTTGCAGAAGTTTGGAACCCTTTGCCNAAACAGCGAGGAATACCAGGGACATGGNTGGGGCTGCAGCTGGATNTCNGAAGGTCNATGGCGGTTTCACCATACCCTTTCACCCATCTGGGAGGATAATCTCAATTCGTTCGGCAAGACACGTCTATTTCTCGCCCACGCGCGCAGTGCGTTTCGGGATGAGGGCATCGTCGTAGAGAACAATATGCCCTTCTGCCAAGATAATGAGGTGTTCATTTTCAATGGGGAGCTCTCGGGCGTCCGGATCCGTGAGCAGGGCCGTATTGGGGCCGAGAAGATCTTCAACTACACAAAACGTTTCGCCCACCACGGCGCCCTACCCGGGCTGAACAAGGCCGTCGACGTCATTGAGAAACGGACCCGTTATATCCGCGCAATGAATATGATCCTCGCAACGCCAGAGCGGTCGATGTTGACGACCTTGTACAATGAAAATACGGATTATTTCCAGATGCACCGGACCGTGGTCAACGGTCTGGATATCGTCTGTTCCGAGGCCTATCCGTTAGATGAGACCTGGCACCCGATAGAGAATCGGACCATCATGGAGTTATAGAGTTGCTCTGCACATGTACATCATAAAAGTCGGCGGTGGCAGCGAGATTAATCTGGAAGGGGTGGTTACTGACCTTGCGACGCTCGAGCAACCGTTTGTAGTCGTTCTGGGGGCCAACGCTCTTCGCGACAGCCTCGGGATACGTCTTGGGCAGGAAAAGGTTGAGTTGACCTCGGTGTCAGGCTATTCAAGCGTCTTCTCGGACGCAACGGCCATTGACCTGATCATGATGGCGTATAGCGGACTCAGCAACCGACGTTTCGTGGAGTTATGTCAGNGCAATGGGATTAACGCGGTGGGCCTCACAGGACTTGACGGACGTTTGATTCAGGGTCGGCGTAACCGGGGGATCAAGGTTCGTGAAGGTGGAAAAACACTGGTCAAGCGGGATTTTTCGGGTAAACCTCTCGACGTTAACGTGTCGCTCCTGAAGAGCCTTTTAGAGCAGGGTTACCGCCCTGTGCTNAGTATNCCGATCATCGATGAGGCGGGATTTGCGATCAACTCGGAAAATGACGACATCGTTGCCGTTCTTCAGAACGCACTCAAGGCAGACAAGTTGATCCAACTTATTGAGGCACCTGGTTTTCTGGAGGACAAAAACGATGAACGCTCCATGCTTTCAACCCTCTCAGTTGCCGAACTTGAAAATCGGGAGTCCCTGGTCGAGGGTCGGATGAAGCGGAAAATGCTGGCCTTGCGTCGACTNTTTGACGCCGGTGCGGCCGAAGTAATCATCGCAGACGGCAGAACAGAACACCCGGTGCTCGACGCCCTCGCCGGCAAAGGCACCACGATTCAATGAACAGCGACCCACTCGAGGCCCGTTACGCCCTTGAGGTCTATCCGCGACGGGGTATCAATATCGTGCGCGGCGAAGGGGCCCNCCTTTGGTCGGCTGACGGAAAAGAATATATTGACTGTGCCTCGGGCGTGGGCGTTGCGAACATCGGACACAGTAATCCGGCCGTGGCTGAAGCCCTGGCCGATCAGTCAAGGACGCTGCTGAACTGTCCCGGAATCTTTCACAATGATCGACGCGGCGAACTAATGGAAAGACTCGTGCGTCTTGCTCCTACAGCGCTCAAACGAGTTTTTTTATGTAATTCGGGAACAGAGAGTGTTGAAGCCGCAATTAAACTCGCGCGGGCCAGCACCGGGCGCAGCGGACTTGTGGCAGCGATGCGGGGTTTTCACGGCCGGACACTTGGGGCCTTAAGCGCGACCTTTAAATACAGAGATACCTTCGAGCCCTTGCTTGAAGGCAATACGTTTGTTCCTCTTAACAATATAGAAAAACTCGACGCGGCCGTGGGCGATACCACCTCCGCTGTTATTCTGGAGGTGATTCAGGGCGAAGGTGGGGTTCGACCTGCCGAAGAAGAATACCTTTTAGCTGCACGCCGTTTTTGTACCGAACGCGGGGCGCTATTGATCATTGACGAGGTTCAGACCGGCTTCTGTCGAACAGGCCGGTTTTTTGCCTCTGAGCACTTCGAACTGCAGCCTGACATGATGTGTCTCGCCAAAGGAATCGCCGGTGGGGTTCCCATGGGCGCGGTCCTGTGCGCGGATACTGTCCGCGTTGGAATTGGTGTTCACGGATCAACCTTTGGTGGGAACCCTCTCGCCTGTGCGGCCGCATCGGCTGCCATCGATTTCATGTGCCGCGAGGACCTCGCAGANCGTGCAAGATCCATCGGCGCTTATTTTGCACAGCAATTTTTGATGGTTCAGCCCGATTCCGTCAGGGAGCTACGACAGTTCGGTCTAATGATCGGCATCGAGCTCAAACAAAAGGCCACCCCCGTGCTTCAGGCGTTGCTTGAAGACGGCATCATTGCCCTTCCCGCTGGCCCGACCGTCATTCGCCTGCTGCCCCCTTTGACGATCGACACCCAAGAGATTGATCAAGTGATATCAGCTCTTCGGAAAGCGCTTTAAGCCGCGGCGATCACAGGGCGGAACTGTCCTCGTTTGAGTTCGGCGATTTGATCTCGAATATGTGCGGCCTCTTCAAACTCCAGATCCCGCGCATGTGCATACATTCGGTCTTCGAGTTGCACGATCGCCCGCTTGAAGTCCTCGGTAGATAGTGGTCTGGCGGCTTGCCCTGTTGGGGAGGATCCTTTAGCGGCCGCAGACTTCGCGGCAGCTTTCGAATTCGGGTCCAGGGCCACACCATCAATGATGTCGTTAACAGGTTTGACCACCGAACGCGGCACGATATTGTGGCGTTGATTATGGGCGCGCTGCCTGTCCCGCCGGCGTTCCGTCTCGTCGATCGCCCGCCGCATGGAATCGGTGACTCTGTCTGCGTAGAGGATCGCCCTGCCGTTAAGATGACGCGCNGCACGTCCCACGGTCTGGATCAATGACCGGGTGGACCGCAAGAATCCCTCCTTGTCGGCATCCAGCACCGCAACCAGTGAGACTTCAGGAAGATCTAGTCCCTCACGAAGCAGGTTAATACCCACAAGGACATCAAAGGTGCCTTTGCGAAGGTCTGAAAGAATCTCCACCCTTTCCACCGTGTCGATGTCTGAATGCAGGTAACGCACCCGGATGCCGTGATCATGCAAATAATCGCACAAGTCTTCCGCCATACGCTTTGTCAGCGTGGTGACGAGGACACGCTCCCCTGCCGCCGCCTTTTCGCGTGCCTCTGACATCAGATCGTCAACCTGGCTGGACACCGGACGGACTTCAATTTCAGGATCTACTAATCCCGTAGGACGCACAACCTGCTCAACCACGCTCGAACTGTGCTTGTGTTCATAATCCGCAGGCGTCGCTGAAACAAATACGGTTCTGGGCATCAAAGATTCAAACTCATCAAAACGCAGTGGGCGGTTGTCCAGCGCCGAAGGAAGTCGAAACCCGTACTCCACCAGGTTTTCTTTTCGTGAGCGATCTCCTTTGAACATCGCGCCAAGTTGGGGAACCGTGACGTGACTTTCATCAATGATCATCAATGAGTCNGCAGGAAAATAATCAATCAACGTCGGCGGAGGCTCCCCTGTCTTTCTTCCCGAAAGGAACCGCGAGTAGTTCTCGATTCCGGCGCAATACCCAAGTTCACGCATCATCTCTATGTCATAACGGGTACGCTGTTCGAGTCGCTGAGCCTCAACTAGCTTGTCGTGATCACGAAGAAAGGAAAGCCGATGGGTAAGTTCGTCGCTAATTTCTTTGATGGCGTCGAGAATCGTCTCACGAGCCGTCACGTAGTGGCTTTTCGGGTAGATCGTAAAACGCGTCAACCGTTCGTCGGTTTCTCCGGTCAACGGATCAAACCGAGAAAGTTTTTCAATCTCATCGCCGAAAAGCTCGATCCGCACCGCAAATCGCTCNGACTCCGCTGGAAAGATGTCCAGCACGTCACCACGAACCCGAAACGTCCCGCGACGAAGTTCGATCTCGTTCCGTGTGTACTGCAGTTCCGCGAGCCGACGCAGGATATCGCGTTGTTGCGCCAGTGCACCTTCACGAAGATGCAGGATCATCCCGTGATAAGCGGCCGGATCCCCAAGTCCATATATCGCGGAGACCGTTGCTACGATGATGACATCTTCGCGCTCAAGAATCGCCTTGGTAGCGGAAAGTCGCATCTGATCAATATGCTCATTAATTGACGCGTCCTTTTCTATATAGGTATCGCTTGCGGGCACATAAGCTTCAGGTTGGTAGTAATCGTAATAAGACACGAAGTACTCCACCGCATTNTCAGGGAAAAACTCGCGCATCTCGGCATACAACTGTGCTGCGAGGGTCTTGTTCGGAGCAAGAACCAGCGCCGGTCGACCCAGCTCGGCAATCACATGCGCCATAGTGAACGTCTTACCGGAGCCTGTTACNCCAAGGAGGGTTTGGAAGGCCTCTCCAGCATGGATGCCATCCAGTAAATCGCTTATCGCCTCTGGCTGGTCGCCCGCGGGCTGAAAATTACTCTTTAGTAGGAATTTCCGCGCCATTTTCAGTACCCAAGTTCACTGTCAGGGCGCGTATTCCCCGCCAGACTCTGCTTTATGAAACCGCGGTCTGTCTCGGTGTCTTCGCCAAGCGATGGCTTTACGTTGGTCGAGCTATTAATAGTTCTGGGGATCATCGTAGCGCTTATCGGATTCGCCGTTCCGGGATGGCAAGGTCAGATTATCGCAAAACAGGTAGACACTGCGTCATCTCGCCTTCTGCATCACCTTAGTCTCGCAAGAAACGTGTCTATCCAGACCGGGTTATCGGTCTTGGTGTGCCCAGCAAGCAGGANTTTGACTTGCGGCCCAGGATCCTCCTGGAGTGGAGGCTGGTTTGGCTTCATCGACAAGGATCTGGATCGTCAGTATGACGCCGAGGAAAAAATTATCTTTGCGGCGTCCTCTCCACCTGGTGTGGATATTTATTGGAGAATCCCAAACTGGATACGATTTCGACCTGACGGCGAGGCATGGCCAAATGGTCATTTCAGGTTTTGCAGTCGGTCAGACGAGTATGCTCGAACCGTGATCGTGCACTTGACGGGGCGCGCTCGACTTAGCACCAGTTCCCCAACCGGCCAAACAATCTCGTGCTAACTCGCCCCTCCTAATCGCGATCCTTCCTTGACCGGGACGAGCCATAACAGTAGCATTGCGACCGCGATATTCCCCGGTAGTTCAGTTGGTAGAACGGTGGACTGTTAATCCATATGTCGCTGGTTCGAGTCCAGCCCGGGGAGCCAAATCATTCCTGCCGGATCGCACCTATCACGCAGTGATCTCAAAATGGCCCACACTGAGCCCCCTGAGTACAACGACGAACTTCTGGACTACCTGCAGTTATTCCGTGGAGAGGGGTTCTTGTCCCCCGGTGGCGCCGAAGAAACCCGACGCGTCCTAGACCAGGTTGAAATCAAAGGAAAGGACGTCTTAGAGGTTGGTAGTGGGCTCGGGGGCTGTTGTCTGATTATCGCCGGGGAGCGGGATGCTCAGTCTGTGCACGGTATCGACGTTGAACCACTGGTGATCAATCGAGCGAAGCAACTGGTTTTGCANGCTGGACTGGAGGATCAGATATCTTTCCAGCACGTGGAACCCGGACCCTTGCCGGTTTCGTCGAACTCTTTTGATGTCATATTCAGCAAGGACGCTTTTTGNCATATCGAAAAAAAATTGATGCTCTATTCGGAATTGTTTCGACTCCTTAGACCCGGCGGATCGATCGCGATTGGCGACTGGATGGTGAGGGACGAGCAAGGTCACTCTACCGCGATGGAGGCATTCATTGAAAGTACCGGCCTTTCGCTGTTCATGGATTCACTAACGGGGGTTAAGAAGAACCTCGAGAGCGTGGGGTTCGGTGAGGTTGAGGTGATCAATCGGAATGCCTGGTTTCAGAACGAGGCGCGTGCTGAAGCGGACCGCCTGGAAGGCGAACTTGCCGCCGCAGTNGTGGACTTAAGAGGGCAGGAGGCGACCGACAGTTCGAATGAGTGCCAGAACATGATGATTGCGGTTCTGGATAGCGGAGAGTTTTGCCCCGCGCACTTTTTCGCAAAAAAGCCNGGATAGACGTTCCGATCTTATATAGCNGCCTTCTGTTTCGCTGACGCATCTCTAGAGGTGACGCGTAATACCCCCGTCCACGATCAGATTCTGGCCAGTGATGTAACCGGCGCCGTCCGAGAGAAGAAATGCCGTGGTTTTGGCAATCTCATCTACTGTGCCGATTCTGCCGAGCGGAATTCGCGGAAGCACCGATTCGTTGTGTGGGAGGCTGTCGATGAAGCCTGGAAGGACGTTGTTCATACGAATGTTGGCGCCGGCGTAACGGTCTGCATAAAGCTTGGCAAACGCCGAAAGGCCTGCGCGCAGCGTGCAGGAAATCGGCAGCGCCTGTTCTGGCTCGAACGCAGCGAAGGTGGATATATTGACCCAGGAGCCGCCTCCTTGTTGCTCCATGATGGGTGTGATCGACCGGGTCAGCCTGACGACATTCAGAATCAGCATATCCAGGCCCTGATGCCAGGCTTCGTCATCGATTGCCAGCAAATCACCTTTTGGGGGGTGGGCTGTATGACAGACAACGGCGTCAATGCGGCCAAAACGCTTCATTGTGGCCCCGACAAGTTTTGAGAGATCGTCAGCTTCAGTGACCGAGCCGCGAATCCCCAGACCCTTCACTTCACTTGCGGTCTCCTCACAAGCCTCGCTTCTCGACATCAACGCGAGGTCGTACCCTCGATCGCGAAGCTCCAGGGCAATTGCTCGACCAATTCCACCCCCACCTGCGGTGACCACCGCAACCCTATTTTCTTGTCCCATCTGCTATCACCCTCTTCTGATCTGGTTAGGTCGCGCGAATGGCGCGATGCTGTTTCTTGAAATTTAGATTATCATCCGATCATCGCCCTGTACATTTAAAGAGATCTGATCAAAGGAGACGAGGAATGAAGTCATTAAGCGGGGTCTGCGTACCGGTCTGTACCGTATTTGAAGATAACCCCGACAAGATCGATGAACCCCGCTATCTNGCCCATATCGATCGTATGCTCGAGGCCGGTGTCGACATCATTCTGCCCTGTGGGGGTACAGGGGAGTTTGCTTACCTCAGTCCGGAGGAAAAGCGTCACCTGATCGAGATAACAACAAAGCATGTCGACGGNCGGGCCGCGGTCGTCGCACAGACTTCGGCGATCTACCTGAGCGACACCCTCGCCACCACCCAACATGCGGTAGACCACGGAGCAGATGCCGTAATGGTACTTCCGCCCTACTTCGAGGGTCCTGACGAACGAGGCGTTGTCTCTCACTACGAGGCTGTCGCCAGGGCGAGTTCCGTGCCCGTCATGGTCTATAACATCCCGGTTCATTCAGGGTTTGACGTGACCCCCGCTCTGTTCTCTGAGCTACTCGAAATCGACGGTATTGACTACATCAAGGACAGCACCGGAGACTTTATCCGCATCCAGGAGCTTCTCAAGACAGGAGGGAANATTTTCAACGGTGGGGATCCCATCACGTACCAAGCACTCGTTGCGGGATGCGTNGGNTGTGTGTGGGGGTCTGTGAACTTCCTTCCCAANGAGGCCGTGACACTCTATCGGATGGTCCAAAGNGGNGATTTNGCTGGNGGCGCCGAACTCTGGCANAANGTGATCGATTCCCAACTCTTCGTCTGGTCCCACGTCTATAACGCCGCTGTCAAAGCGGCGGCAAACCGACGGGGATTCGATGTAGGTACTTGTCGATCGCCTGTGCTACCGCTCTCAGGCGACGAATCTGCAGAGTTGTTTACTGCTCTGGACAAACTGGGATCCGCGTAATCGGTCGACCCAGCTTATTTGCTTCTTTCGGGGATCAATCCTCGGGGCGAAAAACGCAAAACCAGTAACAGCACCACGCCCATTGTGGCGAGCCGGGTGTGGGCGGCATTCTCAATCAGATGCAAGCGCAGCGCGCTATCTACCGCCATACCCGACGTGAGAAATTCGATGAGTGCAAGTCCAATCGGTTCCGCTTCGATCCAAAAAAACCAGATCACGAAGCCGCCCAGGATCGAGCCGAGGTTATTCCCCGAGCCCCCGACAATCACCATGACCCAGACAAGGAACGTGAACCTCAAGGGTTGGTAAGAGGCTGGGGTGAAAATCCCGTCGAGTGTTGTGAGCATGGCGCCTGCCAGTCCGATCACTGCAGAACCGAGAACAAACACCTGAAGGTGGCGCCAAGTCACATCCTTACCCATCGCGCTCGCTGCAACTTCGTTGTCTCGGATTGCCCGCATCATGCGGCCCCAGGGAGATTTCAGCGCTTTTTCTGAGAGCCAAAAAACGATAACCAGGACGACGATGAAAAGTCCTGCGTAACTCAACTTGACGATAATTGAGGACAGCTCCACCAGGCTGAAGCCGAACGTTGCAGCCAGCTCCTGTACCCAAACTGTCTGCTGAAGATCAATTTCGTAGGATACAGGCCGTGGGAGGCCATTAACGTTTTTTACGCCACGGGCCATCCATTCTTCATTTTTTAGGAAGTAGATAATAATTTCCGAGATGCCGAGCGTTGCAATGGCGAGATAGTCGGACCGAAGCCCAAGTGAAATCTTGCCGATTCCCCAAGCAGCCAAGGCGGCAAAAGCCCCCCCTGCGATCCAGGAAATCACAATTGGCAGGCCGAGACCACCCAGGAAGCCTGTCTTTGCGGGTTCGACCGCTTCAATAGCCTCTACGGCCGGATCAAGGATGAAACGCATCAATATGATCCCGGCCAGGGTCACCGCAGCAGCGGCCCAGCCTCGAGTCCGGCGGCTACCCGGGATCTTCCTCCAAGTGAGGATCGCGAGCCCTATCGCAAGAGCGCCACTGGCTACTCCCAGGATCGCTCTTGGACCACCAGCGGACCAGGCTTCGGGGACAGGCGGGAACGACACCACCACGGCGGCCAATCCACCGAGTGCGGCAAATCCCATCACACCTGCGTTAAACAATCCCGCATAGCCCCACTGGATATTTACCCCAAGGGTCATGATGGCCGAAATCAGGCAAAGATTAAGAATGGCGAGTGCAACATTAGCGCTTTGAATAACACCGACCGCAATCAGCAGAGCCCCCATAACAGCGAACAACAAAATATTTCGCAGGTTCAGACTCATAGCGTTTTCCCGCTAAATAACCCGGTCGGCTTAACCAGCAAGACGATCACGAGGATCACGAAAGAGACGGCCAGCTTGTAGTCGGTGGCGAGCAGTTGTACGAGCCCTTCGGGGACCCAGTCCCCTGGGGTCAGATAGGCAATAACACGTTTATAGGCAAAGGTTAAAAGGAGCTCAGAGAATGCGATAACAAAACCACCAGAAATAGCCCCAAGCGGATTACCGACCCCTCCCACAATCGCCGCCGCAAATATTGGTAGAACCAGGCCAAGGTAGGTAAACGGTTTATAGCCCTTATCCAGCCCGTAAAGCGTGCCCGCAACGGCGGCCAGTGCTCCGGTGATGATCCATGTGATCGCAACCACTTTGGCGGGACTGATTCCGGACAACAGCGCTAAGTCTTCGTTGTCGGAATAGGCGCGCATGGATTTACCCGTCCGCGTCCGATTTAAAAACCAGAAGATAAGTGCAACAACGATCACTGCAGTCACCACGGTGACACCCTGCGTCGTTTTAATCGCCAGACCCTGATCAAGGCCGGTCACTTCCTTAAATGCGCGCGCCTTCATAATAAAACGCTCGCCATCCGCAAATATTCGGTCCTGTGGCCCAATCACAAAACGAACCAAGCCGCTCAGGATAAAAAGAATCCCTACAGAAAGGATCAGGTAGGTCACCGGAGCCGCGCGCTGGCCGCGATAGTAGCGATAGACAAAGCGATCAAAGAGCAGGCATATTAGTATCGTGCCAATAATTCCAATGGGCAGAGCTAAAAGCGCGGTAGGCAGAGGTCCCAAGCTAACCCCCTTGCCCTGCAACCACCACGTCACCAGGATGGTGATCATGGCGCCAACGGACATGGTCTCGCCGTGGGCAAAGTTCGAAAACCGAAGTACGGCATAAACCATCGTTACCCCGAGCGCGCCAAGCGCCAGTTGGCTGCCGTAGGCGAGGCCTGGAACGATGACAAAGTTTCCGAGTAGTGCCAGAGCGTTCAGAATATCGGTCATGTCACTGCCCACCGAGGAAGGCTCTGCGAACTTCGGGATCGGCCAGTAGCGCCGCTCCCGTATCGGTATACCGGTTTCGGCCCTGGACCAGCACGAAGCCGCGGTCAGCAATCTCAAGCGCCTGCCTCGCATTTTGTTCAACCATCAGTATCGCAATACCCGTTTTCGCGATCTCAATAATGCGATCAAAAAGCTCATCCATGACGATCGGAGAGACCCCGGCAGTAGGCTCATCCAGCATTAGCACGCTGGGTTGGGTCATCAACGCGCGTCCAACTGCCACTTGCTGTCGTTGACCCCCCGACAACTCGCCCGCAGGTTGAGACCGCTTTTCGGCGAGAACCGGAAATAACGAAAAAACTTGCTCCATGGTCGGGCTAAAGTCGTCCCGCCGAATGAACGCCCCCATCTCAAGATTCTCCTCTACGGTCATGGAGGTGAAGACATTCGCATTCTGGGGAACGAACCCCATCCCCAGGGTCACCCGTTCCTGAGGCGGCAGCTTGGAGATGTCTTGGCCATCGAGTTCTACCGAGCCCTCGCGAACGCTGAGCATACCGAACATGGCTTTCATCGCCGTTGATTTACCAGCGCCGTTGGGGCCCACGACCACCGCAATCTCGCCTTTATTCACGCCAACGCTGCATCCCTGTAGGATGTCAGCGCCGCCGTACCCCCCNTANAATGATTCGCCTTGAAGAAANCTCATGNCGGGTGTCAGCGATGNTGCTTCCGGCCGGTNCCGAGGTAGGCNTCGATGACGGCCTCGTTATTCATGACNTCCTNCGGACTGCCGCGAGTCAACACACCTCCTGCAGCCATCACCACCACTGGATCACACAGCCGGGAGATAAAGTCCATGTCGTGTTCAATCATGCAGAATGTGTAGCCCTTCTCCCGGTTGAGCCTCAAGATTGCGTCTCCGATAGTGCTCAGCAAGGTCCGATTCACGCCAGCGCCAACCTCATCGAGAAACACCAACTTCGGTTCGGCCATCATGGTACGGCCGAGCTCCAGCAACTTCTTTTGCCCCCCAGAAAGATTACCGGCGAGTTCATCTGCAACTGAAGTTAACTGTAGAAAATTAATCACCTCGGTGGCTCGCTGAGCGAGCTCATTTTCCTGCAAACTGACTCTTTTGGGTCGTAGCCAGGTATCCACNAGGCGCTCCCCGGCCTGCGCACCGGGCACGACCATCAGGTTTTCGCGAACTGTAAGCGACGAGAATTCGTGCGCAATCTGGAAGGTTCGGAGAATGCCCCGTGCAAAAAGTTCGTGGGGCTTTCTGGCGGTGATGTCTTCGCCGTCAAACATCACCTTGCCTGAGTCAGGCGCGTGGACTCCGGCAATAACGTTGAAGAGCGTCGTTTTGCCCGCACCGTTTGGACCGATAAGCCCNGTAATACTTCCTCGTTCTATAGAGAAAGAGGCGTCCTCGACAGCGTGAATGCCGCCAAAGTGTTTGTAGACGTTTTGAATTTCCAGCAATCGAGATGAAACCGGCAAAAAAAAGGCCCGGGGTAACCCGGGCCTTTTTCTTTAGACTTAANGATATCCCACCGTGGTGTTCTTGCCCCCGTCCACAAGAATCTCGCGGTAACTACCNGCTGATTCACCGGGTCCGATAAGCTCGACCGCAGAGGCGCCGACATAGTCGACATCACCGCCACCCGCGATGTATTCCAAAGCCGCAGTTAGATCACCCGGGTAAACCTTTTTACCCGGCGCATTTGCAACTTGCATAACCTTCGCTTTGAAGTCCTGACTGTTACTGGATCCCGCCGCCTGCATAGCAAGCATAATCAATGCTGCGGCATCATAGGATTCCGGTGAAAATGGACCATCACCCTTAAAGCCGGCNGCACTAGCCAACTCAACGAACATGGCTGCGCCNGGGCTGTCCGTACCGGGCACGTCGCCGATTGAGCCGTTCAGGCCAGAGCCAATCGCCGCGGGCAGTGAGTCGCCAATCATACCGTCNGGCAGATAAAACACATCAAAGGCCCCGGTGTCCAGAGATCCTTGAATGATTGCTTTGCCGCCCTGGTCGAGGTATCCCGCAACAATCAAAATGTCACCACCCGCCTGAGCGAGCGCTGCGACTTCTGCACTGTAATCACCCTTGCCTTCCTCGTGGGAGGCGTTAATTGTGATCGTGCCACCAGTTGCAGTGAAGTTGCTCGCGATGCTGTCAGCAAGGCCCTTGCCGTAATCATTGTTGGTGTAAGTCAGTGCCGCTGTTTTATAGCCGTTAGCATTAAGAATCTCTGCGACGACCTGCCCCTGGCGAGCGTCCGATGGGGCCGTTCTGAAAAACAGGCCATTGTCCTCGGCAGTCGAGAGACCGGGTGAGGTTGCTGACGGTGAAATCATGACCACACCGTTGGGCACGGCGACATTGGCCAGGATAGCCCCTGTCACGCCGGAACAGTCAGCGCCCATAATGGCGTTGACTTTATCCGAGGTGATGAGCCGCTCTGCCGCTGCCTGCGCGGCAGCTGAGTCGATACANGTGGAATCGGCCCGAACTCCGGTNACCGACGCGCCCCCAAGTAACGCACCGCCGCCATTGACCTCGGCGATAGCAAGTTCGGCTCCGGCACCCATATCAGGAGTCAGCGACTCGATAGGACCCGTGAAACCGAGGATGATGCCGATCTTCACTTCTTCGGCAAAAGCCGTACTGCTCAGCAGTACGCTCGAGATCAGAGCCAAGAATATTTTCCTCATGGAACACCTCCGTTGGTTAAAAAACACNTTCTNNTAANCATAAGCGCCTGTGCGCTTANTCACTTAACCCAATACTGACACACCNCANGAATGAAGAAAAGTTCTTCATCGTCCGTTGNGGTCGTTTTGTCGCCATAGGTGACGATTTCTTCAGCAAACCCACGGCCACAGATGGGCGGGTGNCGGTCCAGGAGCAGATTTGCGACTTTCCCAAGAGGATTGCCATAGTTNAGTTAGGTCACCTCGACCTTAATCTCCGGTGCGGTTACAAANCAGAGTTTGGCATGGGCTTCGCGAAGTGAAGCTTCGGCCTGGGTCGCATCGTTGCCGCGGCTGAAAATAAAGCCCGGATAAGGCCCACCCTCCGGCCAGGGTACCATCCGATGCCCCTCGCGAATATCGATGTCGACCGATACAATCCCTGGAACTTTCCGTGCCGCTGTGATTCCCTCTACNCGCCNCAAGACCCCCGCGCAGGNCACCGGAATCATCATCACACCGAAGGCGCCCGCCTGCTGCTTCGACTGAATCGGCTGCCCGACTGCGTTCGCGAGGACAATCGCTTCAAGAGATACTCCGGTCAAAAACTCAATGACTCTACCGCACCGCCCACCAATGGTTCGACTCGCTAACTCAATAAAGTGAATTCCGTCGGCCGCAAGCCGCAGTTCGGCATGTACTGGACCCTCGCAAAAACCCAATGCGGACACTAACTGAGAAAGCGCGGCGTAAATGGCATTCTGGCTCCTCTTAGGAATTCTTGGTGGTGTGACGTAGATGGTCTCCTCAAAGAATGGGCCACTGAGACGATCGGGCTTCTCAAAGATCGCAATGATCTTGAGCTCGCGATTATGTAAAAGGGCCTCCACTGAGTACTCGTCTCCGTCGATGTAGTTTTCGATCAGTACGCGTTGGTCCCCTTTGGAATCCTCATCACTAATCAGGGTGCGGACTCTTGGTATTGCCTTTGTAATATCCTCCTGGTTCTCACAACGAATGACGCCACGACTCGCGGACAGCGACAGAGGTTTGACGACACACGGAAATTCCACAGGAGCAATGTTGCTTGGTACCGNAGCTTGAGGCTCTATGACCATAAAACAGGGAGCAGTGATCCCTTTTTCCTTGCAGGCCTGACGAAATCTGAGTTTGTTGGTAGATGCCTGGAGGGCACTGGGCTCGTTGGTGGGCAAGCCNAGTTCAAGGCAAATCTCGTGCGCTAGAGGAACAGTTGCATCGTCTGTTGCAAGGATCGCGGCAAAAGGCACACCCGAGGCCGCGTCTCGGATTCGGGGCAACGAGGATGCTGGGGAGCGTGGATCAATGCGGATTCCGCCTTGATTAAGGGCTAGTGGTGTCTGTCCCCAGGATGCGACCGTTATCTGAATCCCAAGAGCATTACCCGCATTGACAAATGCCCCTGTGCGGTAACTCCGATCCGGAGCGACCAGCAGAACCCGGGGCGCGGTCAAGGAACCCCTATTGAGTCAAAGACGGGTTAAGAAAAGTTCCAGCACCTTGAACGACGGTGCGGACTGATAGTCAGTGCGCGCCGCCACACCCTCCGCAGGCGCCGCTTCCTCCCACCGCTTGAAAGACGTTATTAAAAACGAAAGTGGCATTCACATCGCTATCCTGGAAGTCGATCTCCGCACCTTGTAAATAAGAGAGGGCGACCGGATCTATTGTCAATGCGAATCCGTCTTCATCTTTCATGAGCTGGTCTTTATCCGAAANAGACTCAGCAAAGGTCATNCCNTAGCTCATTCCNCCNCAACCCCCGCCGGNNACNAATACCCGAACNGCGCTTTGGGATTCATCCGCNTTGGCGAGGAGTTCCGTGATCTTCGATCTTGCTGCCGGAGTGACCGAGATACCAGAGAAAACTGATTCATCAATGTTTTGATTCATATCGCGCACCATGACGGTTTTACCTGTAAACTTATATCGAGACTCTGATCGATCGTAGCGCGTATTAACAGCCAACGACAGTCGAAAGAGTCGATTTGCGTATCCGGGGAATATTACCATGAGGCTAGTGAACTGCGTCGTTCTTGATGAGGAAGCTGAAGGCTTGGAGAGCCCACCTTATCCCGGTGAACTAGGTCAGCGGATATTCGAGAACGTTTCTGCCGAAGGCTGGCAGCAGTGGCTTCAAAGACAAGTCCTCATCATCAATGAGAATCAGTTGAGCACCGCGGATCCCCAGGCGATTGAGTTGCTCGAACAACATATGCTGGGCTTTTTATTTAGCGAAGGGGATCTCGGCGCAATGCCCGAGGGGTTCGCTCCTCGAAAAAAGTAACGTCAGCTCTGAGAACGGTCCATCAAACGGCGCATGTCCCGTACGGCATCCGCGAGTCCCGAAAACACGGAACGGGCGATGATAGCGTGTCCAATATTGAGTTCGGAGATACCACTCATCGCGCCTACAGGGGAGACATTGCCGTAGTGCAGGCCATGCCCTGCGTTAACCCTGAGCCCCAAAGAGACGCCGAGATCGGTAGCAGCAGACAATCTGTTGAGTTCTCGCTCCATGGTCAGTGGGTCGCTGGCATCCGCGTATGGACCGGTGTGCAGTTCAATGGCACTTGCCCCGACTGAGGCGCTCGCCTGTATCTGAGTTAAGTCGGGGTCTATAAAAAGAGAAACACGAATACCACAGGCCTCTAAACCACTAACAAAGGTTTTAAGGTTGTCCTGCTGTGCGGCAACGTCGAGCCCGCCTTCGGTAGTAAGTTCCTCGCGCTTCTCGGGTACCAGGCAGACGTCCTCGGGTTGAATGTTTCGGGCAATTTCACCCATCTCGGCAGTGACGGCCATTTCTAGATTCATCCGGGTAGTGATGACCTCACGGACTCGGGAAACATCATCGTCCTGAATATGACGGCGGTCTTCTCTAAGGTGCAGGGTAATGAGGTCTGCACCGCTGGCCTCACAGACCCTCACAGCCTCGATGGGATCAGGATAGGCCGTCCCCCTTGCCTGCCGCAGGGTTGCAACATGATCAATATTGACCCCAAGATCCATAGTCGTTCCTGTTGAGTTAATGACTTGCCCCCGCCCTTGCAGGGGGCGCCCAGTTTGCTGAAGGGTAGAGTTGAGAGTATACCGAGCGTGAGACCAGCGTCCTTCCTTCCAGGAGCTCTCTGAAGATCATTCTGTGCAAGTGTTTAATCTCTCTTTGACCTCTTTCACCAAATCCTGTTTCCAGTCGTAAGGCGATTAGGGAGTCTCCGTGTACTGCGATTCCGCTGTGGTCATCGGCATTTTCAATAAATGCTCCTACTCCTGGGCGATACCGGTAACGACTATCCGGCGCTACGCTCTCCCCGGTCCCCTGTTCCCACTCAAGTTGGAGTCCATAGCCGATCTCTTCCAGTAACACTTTCTCAAAATAGCGTAACGCAGTCTGTTGATCATCTTCACCGAGTAACTCGTGAATACATTGCAAATAGTGGTCGAACAAGCGTTCGTGTGGGTCATGGCGATGAAGAAACTTGATTAAAAGTTCATTCAAATAAAAACCACAGAAGAGTCCGGGCCCGCTAAGTGCAACCCCGGGCCCTGCCCATTCACATTGTGTCAGAGTCTTGACCTCCCCCTTGCCTGACCAACCAAGGGTAATCAAAGCGAATGGTCGGAGCGTACCCCGGTAAGGCGACTTCTTTCCCCGCGCTCCCTTGGCAATCGCGACAATCCGACCGTGAGTTCGGGAATATAGATCCAACAGAAGACTGGACTCCGAGTACGGGCGCCAGTGAAGGACGAAACCAGGCTCACCTTTGATGCGGTTATTGTTCATTAATCGGTCGAGTTGTTACTCACCATAGCCGAGTGACGCTACTGCACGTCTGTCGCCGGCCCAACCCTTACGAACCTTTACTCGCTGCGACAGTGATACCGGGCGGTCAAATACCAGGCCGATCTGCCGACGCGCAGCCGACCCAATGTTTTTTAGTCGGGCACCGCCTGCCCCGATCAATGCCGCCTTTTGGCCAACAGTTTCGCACCAGATTTCAGCATCAATTTCCATCGTCCCATCGGCCTTATCCTCGAATGTAGTGAGAACGACACCCGTACAATAAGGAATCTCATCGCCCATCTGCCGGAATATCTGTTCCCGGATTAGTTCGGCTGCAAGAAACCTCGGGGAGGTATTGGTGAGCGTTTCTACCGGATAACCTGCACGCCCCTCGGGCACGGCAGCGCCGAGCAGTCCTGACAAATGTTTACAGTTGTACCCTGATCTCGCCGACACAGGAACGATCTCGTCCCAAGGGTGCTTTTCGCGGAGAATTTCGATCCGCGGAAGAATCCGGTCTCGTGACGGCAGGAGATCGACCTTATTGAGAATTAGCCAAAGGGGACTTTCCCGGCGGGAAAAGTGTTCCAGGACGTCCTGATCCTCCGCTCGCCAGTAACGCGCATCAATAACCTGACAGAGAACGTCCGCCCCACTTCCCGCGCCGCGGGCCGATTGATTGGCGATTTTACTGAGCAACCGCTCAGGGCGTTGATGCATTCCCGGGCTATCAATAATCACGAGTTGTGAATCATCGTCAGTGTAGATCCCGTCAATCTCACGCCAGGTCGTCTGTGGCCGGCGAGAGACGATCGAGACTTTCGACCCCAGGATCTGATTCAACAGACTCGACTTGCCGACGTTTGGTCTCCCAACGAGTGCGACCACACCGAAATGACTCGGACTGCTCAAGGCGAGATCATCTCCTTTGAAGTTCGTCCAAAGCGTGAGAGGCAGCTACCTGCTCGGCTTCCTTACGATTGCTTCCCCGACCGGTACCAACTAGCTTATGGCTTTCAATCCGGCACTCAACAACAAACTCACGCTCATGCGGCTGTCCGGAGGTTGAGGTGACCCGGTAGGCGGGTGGTGTAGTTCCCCCCGCCTGAAGGAGTTCCTGTAACTGCGTCTTCGGGTCTTTTTCAATCGTCCCTTCTTTCAAGTTGGATATTTCCGTCGCAAACAACGACAACGTCACCTCCTTGGATATCTTAAATCCGGCGTCCAGAAACACCGCCGCGATCACCGCCTCAAGTGCATCCGCAAGGATCGATGCCCGATCGCTGCCCCCGCTCCGCCCAGCCGACGGGCCGAGCTGGAGCGCCTTTCCTAGGTCGATACTTCGTGCAACCGTCGCCAAGGTCGCTTGACGAACCAGCCGAGCTCGTAAGCGGGTTAACTCGCCTTCGGAAGCCTCAGGATACCGCTCAAAGAGGGTTTCACTGACCGCCAATCCCAGAACACTGTCTCCAAGAAACTCAAGGCGCTCGTTGTGCCGCGATCCAATGCTCCGATGCCGCAGTGCCGACTCGAGAAGCGTCGGATCGGAAAACTTGTGGCCTATCTTAGTTTCTAATAGTGCAGCCAAGGCCTTGTCCGTTACTCGATGACACTTCCGATACGACTCCAGTTGACCCCACCCCCGCCGGCACTATCCCAACTGAACCAGATAAAGAATGCCTTACCAACGATGAACTCTTCAGGAACGAATCCCCAATAGCGGCTGTCATTACTGTGGTCACGGTTGTCTCCCATCACGAAGTACTCTCCCTCCGGGACCGTTACCTGGTGAGACCGTGAAGACCCCCGGTTGTCAATCATGATGGTGTGATTCTCCTCACCTATGCTTTCAAGAAACACCTTGGCGCGGTCTCTCATTTCCTCGGTCGGCCAATTGACCAAGTCAAATACCTCAAGCGGCAAGGGTTTGCCATTTATTGAGAGGCGTTTATTGTGGTAAGTGACAACATCTCCCGGCGTGCCAATTACCCGCTTGATGAAATTGGTTTTTGGATTCTTGGGGAATCGAAAGACCATCACGTCTCCACGTTCGGGCGACCCGATTGGCACGATCTGCCGCTTCAGGACCGGCAGCTTAATTCCATAACTTGATTTTGAGACCAGAATGAAATCGCCAATAAAAAGACTCGGCAACATTGAGCCAGAAGGAATCCGGAAAGGCTCCACAATAAATGCTCTTAGGAGAAATACCGCCAAAATTACAGGGAAAAACGCCTTTGAATATTCGACGATCAACGGCATCCTCGCGCTGACGCCTGATTCTGCCTGACGCATCCGTTTGGGACGACCGAATGCGCGATCCCAGTATATGATCAGCCCGGCCAGAACCAGGGCCAGGAAAAGAGCAAGTTCAAAATCCATTAATCACCCACCTTCAGTACCGACAGGAACGCTTCCTGCGGGATCGCGACCGAGCCTATCTGTTTCATGCGTTTCTTTCCTTCTTTTTGTTTTTCAAGGAGTTTTCGCTTTCGTGTGATGTCTCCCCCGTAACACTTGGCAGTAACATTCTTACGTAAAGCCTTAACGGTCTCCCGGGCAATGATTTTGGAACCAATAGCCCCCTGAATAGCGACATCGAACATTTGACGGGGAATCAGTTTCTTCATTCGGCTCACCAAACGCCGGGCGCGATACGGGGCCTGTTCGCGATGAGCTAACGCCGACAAAGGTTCAACGCGATCCCCATTGATCATGACATCAATTCGAACCATATCGGCAGAGCGGTCTTCAATTAACTCATAGTCAAACGAGGCAAATCCTCTGCTCACTGACTTAAGGCGATCGTGAAAATCGAGAACGACCTCCGAAAGGGGCAATTCAAAAGTGATTAATGCTTGTCGACCATGGTAGGCGAGTTCTTTTTGAACTCCTCGTTTCTCAATACACAAGCCCAGCACGGCTCCGATGTAGTCAGTGGGGCACAGGAGACGCACCTCGATGAAAGGCTCGTAGATCTCCGCAACGCTACCGGCATCGGGCATCTGGGCGGGATTGTGAATCGACCGCGTGACGCCATCGGTTCCTCGAATGCGATAAACGACTGTTGGCGCCGTGGTAATGAGTTCCAGATCGTACTCCCGCTCCAGACGCTCCTGGATGATCTCCATATGCAACATTCCCAGGAACCCGCAACGGAATCCAAAACCAAGCGCTGGAGAGACCTCCGGCTCATAGACCAGAGAGGCATCGTTCAAGCTGAGTTTCTCCAGCGCATCACGAAAAGCTTCGAAATCTGCATTGTTAATCGGGTAAAGACCGGCAAACACGGCAGGTTTTTCATTTTTAAAACCTTCCAGACTTTCGCTGGTGGGCTGCGCAGCATCCGTGATCGTGTCGCCTACTCTCGCCGCCTTGATATCCTTGATTCCTGCAATAACGTATCCCACTTCCCCCGCTTTGAGTTCATCACATGGTGTTCGTTTTGGAGTGAATCGGCCGATCTGTTCAACCGGGTAACTTTTCCCCGTTGACATCATCAGGATTCGGCGTTTCGTCTTTAGAGACCCTGCCATTACCCGAACCAGGGACACCGTCCCCAGATAGTTATCGAACCAGGAATCGATGATCAGTGCGCTCAATTTCTCTGTAGCTGGAATTGTCGGTCCGGGGACTCCCATTACGATGCGTTCCAGGACCGCATCAATGCCGGTTCCGGTCTTGGCGGACACCTGCAATACGTTTGTGCAATCCAGCCCGATCAGATCCTCAATTTCTGCAGCCGCCCGCTCGGCATCTGCCGCCGGCAGATCAATCTTGTTAAGCACAGGTATGATTTCAAGGCCTAGATCCGCGGCGGTATAACAGTTCGCCACAGTCTGCGCCTCCACTCCCTGGGAGGCATCGACGACCAGAAGCGCACCCTCACACGCGTTCAATGACCGGGAGACCTCATAGGAAAAGTCCACGTGCCCTGGAGTGTCGATGAAGTTCATCAAATACTCGTTATTATCTTGCGCCTGATATCTCAAGGAAACGCTCTGCGCTTTAATAGTGATACCTCGTTCCCGCTCCAGATCCATGGAATCCAGGACCTGGTCAGTCATCTCACGGTCGCTCAGGCCTCCACACCGTTGAATTAACCTATCAGCGAGTGTTGACTTGCCATGATCGATATGGGCGATAATCGCGAAATTGCGAATACGGTTCTGATTAACCCGATCCATTCTAAGTTTCCATTGGGGGTGAGGAACAGCGCCCACCTGAGATGGGCCGAAAGAAAGACACTTTCAGCTGCGAATTTTATCTTGCACCCAATATCCTTGCACACATTTCGAAAACAACGGCCGAAAATGAGAGAAGCAGGTTCAGGTTTATGATGACTTCGATCAGATGGGGTCGACAAGATGTTGTGTGAAACTACGGTCGCGATCGTTGGCAGCGGCCTTGCCGGGATCAGCTTAGCGCTGCGACTCTCCGAACAGGGCATCGATTCAATGATTCTGTCAAAGTCGAAGCTTGCTTCAGGTTCCAGCGTCTGGGCGCAGGGCGGGATCGCTGCGGCGCTTGATCCGCGCGATAGTTTCGAAGCCCATATCGAAGATACCTTACAGACCGGGTCCGGACTCTGTCATGAATCAGCCGTCCGGACGGTAGTTGAAGGGGCTCCCGACGCAATAGACTGGCTGAGTGCTGCCGGGGTGCATTTCGATAATCAAGGTGACGTATCAAACCAACTTCACTTGGCTCAGGAAGGTGGTCATTCCTATCGACGGGTTGCGCATGTAGCGGACACCACCGGACGGGCCGNGGTCAATACNCTCGACCGTGAAATTCTCGCTTCNNCCCGAATCACCGTATTGGAAAACCACACCGCCGTAGATTTAATCCTTAACCCGGGGGCGAATCCCTCTTCCGGATCACAAGTAGTNGGGTTGTACGCGCTTGATGGTGATTCTGGAGCCGTGGTGACCATTCATGCAGGGGCGGTCGTGCTCGCCTCTGGAGGNGCGTCGAAAGCTTATCTGTACACAAGCAATCCGGACTCGTCGACCGGCGACGGGATCGCGATGGCATGGCGTGCGGGATGCTCAGTTGCCAACCTCGAATTTGTCCAATTCCACCCAACCTGCCTTTACCATCCCCACGCTGGGAACTTCCTGATCTCAGAAGCTGTTCGGGGTGAGGGAGGTCGACTCCTGCTGCCAGACGGAAATGCCTTCATGGAAAGGCACGACCCTCGCGCGGAACTTGCCTCCCGAGATGTCGTCGCGCGGGCTATTGACTACGAGATGAAGAAAGGGGGGCATGATTGCGTCTATCTTGACGTCAGCCATTTGACCGCGGAGCGTATCAAGCGGCATTTCCCAGGGATCTATGAGCGTTGCCAATCATTTTCAATTGATATCACCACTGATCCAGTTCCCGTAGTACCCGCAGCGCACTACACCTGCGGCGGGATCAACACGGACCTTAACGGGCAGACAGATCTTGACGGTTTGTACGCGATTGGGGAGAACGCGCATACTGGCCTACACGGCGCTAATCGACTCGCCAGTAACTCGCTTCTCGAATGCGTGGTCTTCTCGCACCGGGCAGTTCCGGCAATATTGGAATATTTGGAGAAATTACCGGGGAGTC
This sequence comes from Proteobacteria bacterium TMED61, assembly GCA_002171735.1. Classification (GTDB taxonomy): domain Bacteria; phylum Pseudomonadota; class Gammaproteobacteria; order Arenicellales; family UBA868; genus UBA868. The sequence continues at coordinate 78,770 of NHDO01000046.1, forward strand.
GTCAATCGCCCGTCGCGTGGGACGAAAGTCAGGTCTCNGACCCTGATGAACTCGTTGTAGTCGCACATAACTGGGAAGAACTCCGACGATTCATGTGGGACTACGTCGGGATCGTCAGGACCTCCCGCCGATTGCAACGTGCCGCGAATAGACTTCATTTGCTGCATGCAGAAATCAGGGATTTCTACAGCCACTTCCGGGTAAACAAGGATCTACTCGAACTGCGAAATCTCGTCCTGGTTTCCGAACTGATTGTTCGGTGTGCGGCAGATCGCCGGGAAAGTCGGGGCCTTCATTTTACTCAGGACTATCCAGNTCCAGACCCAAAACAACAGCACGATACTATTTTGCGCCCAGAGGCGAGGTCTTGACTGTTNTAGCTATGCTGATCCGGAAGTACGACTGAAGCGCAAGATATCGGAGATCAAAACGGTCAAGTGCGGGTTGTCCGGAATATCTCGGCTCATGAACCAGTCGATCAGAAGTGGGTCGGGTTGGGTCAGAAGTTCCTCAAAGAGGGCCAGATCATCGGCATCCCCCAAGTTCCCCAATTGCTGCGCATAGGGCATTAGCAAGCCGTCAAGCTCCCGGACGCCGCGACGGGCTCGCCAGGTGATCCGGTTGATGCGCNGCTGTACTNGCGAATTCAAGATTTACCTTTTGCTATCCGCGACTTAATTTCNCCAATGGCTTTACCTGGATTTAGGCCCTTGGGGCAAGCATTCGTACAATTCATGATCGTGTGACAACGGTACAAAGAGAAACTGTCGTTCAACCGCTCCAGTCGTTCATCGGTCGCGTCATCGCGGCTGTCGGCGATCCAGCGATAGGCCTGAAGCAGGTTTGCCGGCCCAAGGTACTCCTCTGAGTTCCACCAATAACTCGGGCAGCTGGTCGAGCAGCACGCACATAATATGCACTCATACAGACCATCAAGTGCCTCACGCTCGTCTGGACTCTGGAGGCGCTCGCCATCCGTAGTTNTATCTTGAGCCTTCAGCCANGGCTCTACCGATGCATATTGGTTGAAGAAATGCGTGAGATCGGGAACAAGGTCCTTAATCACCGGCAGGTGCGGTAACGGATAGATTTTGATTGGNGTCTTAAGCTGGGACAGGGCTTGGGTGCAGGCTAATGTATTTGTTCCGTTGATATTCATCGCGCAGGACCCGCAGATCCCCTCCCGACAAGAGCGCCGAAAAGTCAGGGTGGAGTCAATCTCATTCTTGACCTTGAGTAAACCGTCGAGAAGCATGGGTCCGCAGGTTGCCTGATCGATCGTATACTCATCAACACGTGGTTGCTCGTCGTCATCAGGGTTCCACCGGTATACCTCAAAAATCAGAGGCCGCTGCATCCCGGTCCCATCATTATGGCGCTGCCCTTTAGTCACCCGGGCGTTTTTTGGGAGCCTAAACTTTGCCATCGTATTTCTAATAAACCCTTGCCTTAGGTGGAATGCTTTCGACTTCTGTCGTCCCAGTATCCAGCGTTACTGGGCGATATTCCAGGTGAACCGCGTGATCTTCAATGCGGGCGAGGGTATGACACATCCAATCAGTATCATTTCTCTCAGGGTAGTCATCCCTGGCATGAGCACCCCTACTTTCTGTTCGGCCGTGGGCACTGTAGACCGTCACCTTGGCTTGTGCCAGGAGATTTTGTAGTTCAAGAGTCTCCACGAGATCAGTGTTCCAAATCATTGAGCGGTCGGTCACCCCAATACTCGAGAACATGGCAACGGTTTCATCGACTAACTCTACCCCTTCACTGAGGACTTGATCGTTTCGAAAAACTGCGCAATTTGCCTGCATTGCCCGCTGCATCTTAAGTCTCACTGCAGCCGTTGTAGCGGGGCCATCCGAATGGCGGATCTGATCCAAGCCACTGATGATCTGATCGACTGANTCCTGCCGACCTCTTGCCACGGGCGCCCCCGTGTCAATCATGTCAGCAGCGTGTTGCCCTGCCGCTCGACCAAACACGATCAAATCCAGAAGACTGTTTGAGCCAAGTCGATTCGCGCCATGCACCGACACGCAGGCGGCCTCGCCGATTGCCATTAAACCCGGCACNGTAGGTGAAACCCCATCTACCAGGGAACCCAGGCACTCGCCGTGGATATTGGTCGGAATGCCACCCATGTTGTAGTGGACCGTAGGAATTACCGGGATCGGCTGTTTACAAACATCGACCCCCGCGAAGATCTGGGCAGTTTCAGAAATTCCCGGCAAGCGTTCGGACAGGATCTCGGGNCCGAGGTGCTCGAGATGCAGATGTATATGATCCCCCTCATCCCCAACACCGCGGCCCGCTCGGATCTCCATAGTCATGGAGCGGCTGACCACGTCTCGGGACGCGAGGTCTTTTGCATTAGGGGCGTAACGTTCCATGAACCGCTCGCCATCACAATTTGCCAGGAATCCTCCTTCCCCACGAGCACCTTCAGTGATGAGGCAGCCGGAGCCATAGATACCGGTCGGATGGAACTGGACAAATTCCATATCCTGTAATGGCACGCCAGCACGTAACGCCATGGCATTGCCGTCACCCGTGCAGGTATGAGCTGATGTGGCAGAAAAATACGCCCTGCCATACCCTCCAGTCGCCAGAATAACCCGCTTGGCCCAGAACACGTGCAGCGCCCCCGTCTCAAGGCACCAGGACACGACCCCCCGGCACTCACCGGCTTCCATGATTAGATCCAGGCAAAAATGTTCGATAAAAAACTCCACCTGATGCCGCAGCGACTGNTGATANAGGGCGTGAAGGATCGCGTGTCCTGTTCGATCCGCCGCCGCGCAGGTTCTCTGCGCCTGCCCTTGACCGAAGTGGGTCGTCATACCACCGAAGGCTCGCTGGTAGATCTTACCGTCAGCGGTCCGGGAAAACGGAACGCCGTAGTGCTCAAGTTCAATAACGGCAGAGGGAGCTTCTTTGCACATGAAACTAATGGCTTCTTGATCGCCAAGCCAATCGGACCCCTTTACCGTGTCGTACATGTGCCATCGCCAATCATCTTCGCCCATATTAGCGAGCGCGGCACTCATCCCACCCTGCGCCGCCACCGTATGTGAGCGCGTAGGAAAGACCTTGGTCACACAGGCTGTACGAAGCCCGGCCTCTGCAAGACTCAAACAGGCACGAAGTCCGGCGCCCCCTGCCCCGACGACTACAACATCATGTTGGTGGTGAATAATTTCGTAAGCGGAGGTCATTGGATTCCTGTCTGCTAGGCGCTCACCAAGGTGGCCAAAACTGTAGCCGCTGCCAATATCGCTGCTCCGAGGCGCACCAACCAGATCAACAACACTCTTAGNGGGGGACGAACATAATCCTCGATGATGGTCTGAAGCCCAAGCGCGCCATGCAGGTACCAGACGGGGGCAAGCAGTATTAATGCAATGGTGGGCCNGGCCCCATCAACCCAAGTCCGTGCGGAAGCATAGGTATGCACATCGAGTGACAGTGAAAGCCAGAGGGTCCAGAGGATCAATGGANCGAGGAGTATCGCGCTCGCTCGCTGCCATCGCCAGTGCCCCAGACCCGGATGGNGGGGTCGNCGGGACNATGGTTGAAGNCGGCTTGAATTCATGGNGNATTGAAGAGAATTANNTGACNAGNACCACAGTAGTGGTAGAGCAAACCAGCGCTGCGGCAACTACCGCCCACCCGCTGAAATACACGCTCTCCAAACTAAACCCCCATCCCCAATCCCAAAAGAGATGTCGAACACCATTGAACAAATGGTAGTAAAGGCAGAAAACTACCAATATCAAGAAGCTCAGTCCGAGCCATCCCTGCGCGAAGCTCATGAATCGAAGGTATGCCACCTCGCCCAACGCCAAGCTTATCAGCCAGAGTGAGAGCACCGCTGAGCAAGCAGAAAGGAGTAGCCCACTGAGACGATGCAAAACCGACAGCACGCTCGTCAATTGCGGGCGATAGATCTGAAGATGCGGGGATAGTGGCCGAGCGCGGGTATTGGGCATACGAAGGTCAGTCTCTTACGGGCACGGGACCACGAGAGTTAGAAATCGATGCAACGGCCATTTCGCTCCCAGTCGCCATAGCGGGTCGGGTCAACTTTGCGTGAATTCGACTCATGCGTGGAAACGTCTTCGATCGGGCGGGANTCTATCNTCACAGCACCGCTTCGGCGGCTATCGCCTCGGACAGAAGATTGCTCCGAGTCAATGACTTCACCGGAATCTTTGGCTCCACTCTCATTTTTGTGCATTGCAGCAACCTACATTTTGCAGGGTTTTAAAAGTACTTTCAAGTCTGTGCGCACTGGCGACACCACTATTGGAAAGGGTAATATCTCATGCCGCGGTGAACTCGGTGTCACCGTTTCGCTAAACGANTACCAACCNTCTAATCTACTGCCATCCAATGAGTAATTCCTACACATCCGCTACCGGTTTTGCCGTGATCCGATGCTCCGGTCCCGACGCGCCAGAGTTCCTCCAGAATCAACTCTCTGCCGATGTTTTGCAGGTTAGCGAGACGGGTTGGGGGCTTTCAGGCTACTGCTCGCCAAAAGGCAGGCTACTCGCGATCTTTTTTATTTGCCGCCNAGGAGATGACTTCCTTCTGNTAACNGACGCTTCTGTAGCNAAGAGTGTTATCNCCCGTTTACAAATGTATGTGCTACGCGCTGCAGTCACGCTGGAACTCTGCCCGGAACAGAGTCTCGCGTTTAGAAATGAAACGGTTGACGCACCCCCTAAGGTCGCCTCATCAGAAAACCCCTCCCCATTGCAAAGAAGTTTAACTATCACGGTGACGGACAACACCTCGGCAGAGTTCTCCCCTGGCGAACACTGTTTCCGAAAGTTATGTATAGAACTTGGTATTCCTGTGCTAGACGCCCGCCTGTCCGAGGTCTTCATTCCACAGTCGCTAAATCTTGATCTGGTGGGTGNGGTGAGTTTCAAAAAGGGTTGTTACCCTGGTCAGGAAGTGGTTGCTCGTGTCCATTACCGTGGAAAACCGAAGCAGCGNATGATTGGCGCCTGTATTGAGACTGACCAGGCCCTGACCCCCGGCACTAAAGTGACCTGTCNAAATGAGTCGCCCGGACGAGAGGGTACGGTCGTATGCGCGATTACCGAACCCGAGGGCAATCAGACCTCGCTTTTAGTATCAGTACCCACTGCCGTATTGACCTCTTCAGGATTCGAGGATTTATCGATTGAGGGTGCTCCGTTGATCGCCCGCCCTTTGCCCTATTCTCTACCTCTTCAAGTTTGACAGGGTTGATCATCAGTCGATTTGGGATGTTTCGCTCGCATCATCTGCGGGCACGACCTGAAAATAAGTCTCTCCCGGCATAATAAGACCGAGATGTTCCCGGGCTCTCGCCTCGATTGCCTCGACTCGATTTTTAATTTCATTAACCTCGGCGTGCAATCGGTTATTCCTCTCGCGAAGGGATAGGTTTTCCGTTTCGAGTTGCAGGACCGAGCGCCCTAGATGGATCAAATCGACTACGTTGCTCTTGCCAAACCAGAGTGCGTACTGGAGCGCGAGAACAATTCCTAACAAGCAGAAAATTAATGTCCTAAGGTACGGCACCATCCCGCTCCGGAAATATAAGGGCCGCTAAAGTTGCGGAAATGCGAGACGGCCTGCATACGAGCCTTTTGAGCCCAGCTGCTCTTCAATTCGGAGCAATCGATTGTATTTCGCGGTCCGTTCTGCTCGACAAAGAGAGCCTGTCTTTATCTGCCCTGCCCCAACGCCAACCGCAAGATCGGCAATGGTCGTATCCTCAGTTTCCCCCGACCGATGAGAGACGGTTACGCCAAAGTCGTTATCCTGAGCAAGCGCGACAGCCTCTAGAGTCTCACTCAGGGTACCGATCTGATTGACCTTAATCAAGATGGAGTTAGCGGCGCGTTGTTCTATTCCGTGCTTCAAGATCGCAGTGTTGGTTACAAAAAGGTCATCGCCGGTCAACTGCACCGATGCGCCTAGTTCTTCCGTGAGGGCNATCCAACCCTTCCAGTCATCTTCGGCCAGTGGGTCTTCCAAAGAAATTACCGGCAGGCGACGCGCAAGGTCAGAGATAACTGCGACAAACTCAGAAGAATCATAACTTTTTGATTCCGACCGCAGATGGTAACGGTCCTTTTCAAAGAACTCGGAACTGGCCAGATCTAGGCCTAGCAGGACGTCACTGGAGATAACGTAGCCGGATTGCTCGACTGCGCCCAGCACTGCCTGTAGTCCGGCTTCATTCGAGGGAAAGTCCGGNGCGAACCCCCCTTCATCGCCAACACCCGTCTGTAATCCCGCGGCAATCAGGTTCTCTCGCAGCTGATGGAATATCTCAACACCACAACGCACCGCCTCCTTGAACGACACCACACCTACCGGCAAAACCATAAATTCCTGGAAGTCGATCCTATTGTCCGCATGGGCGCCGCCGTTCAGNATATTCATTTGCGGAACTGGCAGGCGAGTCGGGTCCAGATTNCCGTGCAATCGTCCGATGTGCTCATACAAGGCAATCCCCAGCCCCTGGGCGGCCGCCTTGGCGCTGGCAAGAGATGCGGCAAGTATGGCGTTGGCACCCAGGCGCTCTTTATTTGGGGTGGCGTCCAGCCCGATCATCCGTTCGTCAAGTTGACTCTGGTCGGCAGCGTCCTGCCCCTTGAGGCACTGTGAAATTTCCTGATTCACATGTTTCACTGCGGTCAGAACTCCTTTTCCCCGAAAGCGGTCTGGATCGCCGTCTCGAAGCTCTAACGCTTCCCGTTTTCCTGTCGATGCCCCGGATGGAACGGCAGCGCGCCCGACTGCCCCTCCTGCAAGCGTCACCTCTGCCTCCAGTGTTGGAAATCCTCTGGAATCAAGAATCTCCCGGGCCAGCACTTCTGTAATCAGCAATGATTGAGTNGTGTTCATGGGCAAGGTTTCGGCGTTACTGCGGGAGAGGATTAAGCGTCAAATGAGTGCGTTTGCTTTGAGACCAAATCAATTCTCAAAAGGTCTTCCAGTAATGGCTGGAGTTGATCGAGCGGCCAGGCGTTGGGTCCGTCGCTTAGAGCGGCTGAAGGATCAACATGGGTTTCCATGAAAACCCCAGCAACTCCTGCAGCCACTGCCGCGCGCGCGAGTAGTGGTACGAATTCCCGTTGTCCGTCGGAGCGATCCCCACCCGCTCCAGGCAATTGTACCGAGTGCGTTGCATCAAAAATTACGGGAAATCCAAGCGCCCCCATGATCTGAAGGGCGCGCATATCTACCACGAGGTTGTGATATCCAAAGGTGCTACCGCGCTCGCACAGAAAAATCTCCTCACCACCCGCGACGCGGGCTTTCTCAGCAACGGTTTGCATCTCCTGAGGCGCCATGAACTGGCCCTTTTTGATATTGACCGGCCGTCCTGTCTTTGCGGCGGCCGTGATGAGATCTGTCTGTCGACAAAGAAACGCGGGTGTCTGAATCATATCGACAACTTCACCTGCAAGGGTCGCTTGCTCCGGTGTGTGCACATCCGTCAGTACCGGCAGGCCGGTCTCTGACCGCACTTCTTCCAGAATCTTAAGACCCGAATCAAGCCCTGGACCCCGAAAAGAGGCTCCAGACGACCGGTTCCCTTTGTCGAAGGACGACTTGTAGATAAGCAGAACATCCAGCGTGGACGCTATCGTTGCGAGGCGATCTGCGGTCGACAATGCGTTTTCGCGGCTCTCTATCACGCAAGGGCCAGCGATGACGAAAAGCGCTTGTTTTTGGTCTGTAAAGGCCGGAAACAGGCTCACGCTGAGGCCGCCTTGGGCGTCGGGCGGTCTTCGAGGTCGTGGCGTTTACGTGCAGCCGCTACAAATTCGGAAAAGAGCGGATGTCCATCACGGGGAGTTGAATTGAACTCAGGGTGAAACTGGCATGCTACAAACCAGGGGTGAGTGGGAATCTCGATCATTTCAACNAGGTCATCCGCTGATCGTCCCGACACTCTAAGGCCGCCGTCTTCTAAGCGCCTGCGATAACGATTATTCACTTCGTATCGATGTCGATGCCGCTCCGAGACCGTTTCCTGACCGTAAATTCGCGCGCACAATGAATTTGGCGTCAGACTCGCTTCCTGCGCCCCGAGGCGCATGGTCCCTCCGAGGTCATCGTTATCTCCCCGCTCCATGACCTGGCCGTCGCCCTCAGTCCACTCTGTTACGAGCGCCACCACAGGAAAATCGCCGCCGTCAGAAAATTCTGTACTGTNGGCCCCGTCCATGCCTGCGACATGCCGGGCGAACTCAATCACCGCGATCTGTAGGCCAAGGCAAATCCCAAGATAAGGTACGCCGGTCGTTCGGGCNAAATGCACGGCGCGGATCATCCCTTCCGTTCCTCGAACACCAAACCCTCCGGGAATCAAGATGGCATCGGCACCAGATAGCGCCGCACTTGCCTCCTCGAACGTGGTCANCTGCTCAGCATCAACGTACTNGACCACAGGCCGAACGCGATTGCGAATACCGGCATGCACAATGGCCTCCGAAAGGGACTTATAGGATTCGGTCAGNGATACATACTTGCCGACCATTGCGATGGTGACCTCTGTTTCAGGCTCGCTCATGATACTGACCACATCATCCCACTCACTCAGGTCAGAGTCCTTGCCCCCAAGGCCAAGATGCTTGACGACGGAATCATCAAGACCCTGATCATGATAACGACGGGGGATCGAGTAAATGTTTTCCACATCTTCGGCGGAAATGACCGACTTTTCTTCAACGTTTGTNAAAAGNGAAATTTTCCGCCGAGCNTCCGCCGGCAATGGGTCCTGAGCCCGGCATAGCACGATATCTGGCTGGATACCGATACTGCGCAGCTCCTTCACCGAATGCTGCGTAGGCTTGGTTTTAATTTCGCCGGCGGTGTGAAGCGCTGGCACGAGGGTCAGGTGAAGAAAAATCGTATTCTCCCGNCCCAATTCAATCCGCATCTGTCGAATTGCTTCCAGAAACGGAAGGGACTCGATATCACCGACAGTTCCGCCGATCTCGACGAGGCAGACATCATGGCCCGCCCCCGCGACACCGATTGACTCCTTGATTTCATTTGTAATGTGCGGGATAACCTGAACTGTCCCACCTAGAAACTCACCCCGTCGCTCTTTCCGTATTACGCGCTCGTAGATCTGACCCGTCGTGAAGTTATTCTTCTTTCCCATTCTGTTTCGTACAAAGCGCTCGTAGTGNCCTAAATCCAGATCAGTTTCAGCGCCATCATCNGTNACAAAGACCTCGCCATGNTGGAACGGGCTCATTGTGCCCGGNTCCACGTTGATATACGGGTCNAGCTTGACCAGGGTAACCGTCAAACCTCTTGCCTCAAGAAGCGCGCCAAGCGAGGCGGCCGAGAGACCTTTACCGAGCGAAGAGACAACGCCTCCGGTAATGAAGGCGAATTTGGGAGTGGTACCGTCGGACATTTTTCCTCTTGATCTGGCGTGATCTAAGCGGGCGAAAACAGGTGAGAAAGCGTTAAAGCCTGNNNTCTCGCCCGCAACACCCGACGGCCGGTTAGGATATCAGACCCACTCCTTGGATACAATTGGAGTAGTACACTAATCACCAGGTTTTCTCAGATCGCGCAAGTGAATNTCNACGCCTANCTCCCCNGCGCGGGCCCGACAGGATTCCTCAACTAGGANCTGCGGCATACCGGCAAACTGGCCGTTGACAAAGATAAGCGGAATCCGCTCCCGCTCCCAGGGCGGCACGGAAAGCTCCTGAAGAATTTTCCGCAGTGCATAACGATGCGGGCCTCGCCCCTGAGGCGTCACTCGCGTTTTTCCCCTACGCCATCGTAACTCTACGACCCCGTCATCAAACAATGACGCCCTTAACCCCGATGCCATCATTCTTTCAGGAATAAGTTCAAGATCCGGGCCGTGTATTTTCACCGACGTGCCATCCCATAACTGGTTTTCCGGCTCGCTGGTGTGATCACGACCAGGGTGCGGAACCAGAAACAGTCCATCACGGTAGGTACGGAATACCATTGAACCCAGTCTCAACGAGGCGGCAGAATCAGGNCCGATTGTTTCCAACTGGCGAATGAANTCNCCAAGTGCCCGCTCTGGAGGTGTTTTGAGCGTAGCGCTCCTAATCCAAAAGCGAAAAACGTTCAATAACCTCATCCGACTCAGCTCGAAGAGTGCTGGNATTGAGGCTGCGCCGAGATGNAAAAGATAGCAACGCGACCGGACGAGCGAACAACCCGAAAAATCATCAGCNGCGACTTCATCCAGNAGCAGTTGAGTGCCCTGGGAATGGACAGCGGCCCGACCCAGAATCTGTGTCGTNCCGGGCCAGCGAGNGTTGAATCTGGGCAAAATGATATGGCGAAGAAAATTTCGATCAAAAGAGATGTTGTGGTTCGAAGGATCATCCAGCGCTCGAAGCTTCTTATCNGANACCCACTGCAACAGACTGNNCCGAGAAAGGCCTAGAAAGGGGCGCAGAACCTGCAGTTTGTTCAAGTTCTGCCGAGGACGCATCGCTCCCAGCCCGCGAATAGAAGATCCACGCATCAGACGAAGAATAAAAGTTTCAGCTTGGTCATCGAGGTGATGTCCCGTCAAAAGTACATCTGCGGGATCCACCATCTGCGAAAACCAGTAATACCTGGCGGCTCTCGCCTTGGCTTCTCTGGAAGAACCCGAAAAATCCGCNTATTCCTGATCGAACNCGAAATTGGCACCGAGTTGGATCGTNTTACACGGAACACTCAGNTCTCGCGNAACAGACTCGCAATGTGCCGCCCAGTCCTCGGATTTTTCGTTCCACCCGTGATTGACGTGGAGANCTCTGAGGTTGAGCCCCATCGAGGAGCGCAGCGAAACGGTGACATAAAGCAGCGCCGTTGAGTCCGGCCCTCCACTGAACGCAATATTGATCAGTCGATCTTTGTACGGGTAAATTGCGCTCCGGACCGATCGCTGAAGGGCGTCGAGCTCAACAGGNAGAGAATCAGGACCCGTCCCGGAACCGTCCAAAAGAACGAAGCCTCTTCTCGCGTTGGATCAGCAGTTCCTCCGNGCTGAGCGAGCGCAAGGCATCAAGTTGCTCACGAAGCGCTTCAACCAGGTGGTCCGCCGTCTGTTCTGGGTTTCGGTGAGCGCCCCCAAGGGGCTCCGTTACTATCTCATCGACCAGTCCGTTCTTTTTTAGNCTCTCAGAAGTGATTTTCATTGCGTTAGCCGCCGCCTGCGCTTTTTCTGAACTCTTCCACAGNATGGAGGCNCACCCTTCAGGGCTAATCACCGAATANGTCGAATACTGAAGCATTATCAGCCGGTCGCATACACCAATAGCTAATGCCCCACCCGACCCACCTTCTCCGATCACCACNGAGATGATGGGAACCGCGAGGCCCACCATCAGGGAGATACTCTGCGCAATAGCCTCGCTCTGACCACGTTCTTCCGCTCCGATTCCGGGGTAGGCCCCCGGGGTATCGATCAAAGTTACTACAGGAAGGCCAAAACGCTCGGCTGTGCGCATCAATCGCTGAGCCTTCCGATAGCCTTCTGGACTCGGCATCCCGAAATTCCTTCGAATTTTTTCTTTGGTATCGCGGCCTTTCTGATGCCCAATTACCATCACNCCCTGCCCAGCTAACCGGGCGAGCCCNCCCACGATTGCAGGATCNTCCCGGTACATCCGGTCTCCCGAGAGTTCTTGAAAATGACTGAAGACCCTTCCGATATAGTCGATCGTATGCGGCCGTTGTGGATGGCGGGCTAACTGCGTGATCTGCCAGGCATCAAGCGATCCGAAGATGTCGCGGGTTAGCTTTCGGCTTTTGCCCTGAAGACGCTCAATTTCGCGCTGGAGATTCAGCTCCCCGTCACCGTCAACGCGGCGAAGTTCCTCGATCTTTGCCTCAAGATCAACGATTGGCTGTTCGAAATCCAANGAACTACTCATACCGNCCTATTCTACCCCGCGCCGAACAGCGGAAGAATCAGTCCGCTAAGCAGCCTTANTACTCCGNGACCGNGCGCGATCTCCCGGATCAGAGAAGTCAAACCCGACCCCTTCTTTTCCAGCAAATTCTGCCAGGCTGTCGAAAAGCTCTGACTCAGGACGNACTCGCCATTGGTCTCCGAGGCGGATAGAGAGGCTGTCTCCATCGCGGTTTCGATAATTGACNGCCACGNGGGTATTCCCTGGCGTGTAGCCCNNAAGCAGANTCTTAAGTTCATCCGCAGCGATAGCCGGATTCGGAGTATTGGGGAGAGTGATCGTTAGTTCGAAGAGCTTTTCCGAACGGAAAACATCTAGAGTCCATAACTGTTCCGCTTTCAGGGCAAGGAGCCCCGACCGATCATCGACACCAGTTGAGCCACAAACCAGCACCAACTCATTATGATTCAACGAGGTCCGCCGTTCCGCAAACAGCGCTGGTGAAACACTGATTTCAGCAAATCCCGCACCGTCGTCGAGCCGGAAAAATGCGACGGTCTCGCCCTTGCGATTTTGAAACGTACGTAAATCCTGAATGAGGCCTGCCAACATCCCTTTTTTTTCATTCTGGGCATCCGCTTTTGAGATTGCGACCACCCCGATGGCTCGCAGTTCAGGCCTGTGATACTCAATTGGGTGACTGGTCAAATAGAAACCCAAACTGGTCCGCTCCATTTCCAGGCGTTTTCGGTCGGACCAGGAATGACCAGAGGGTGTCGCGAGCACGACGTCATCGACGGAGGGTAAACCGAACATATCGTTTTGCCCTGAGGAGAGATCGTTACTATGCTGACCCGCCGCGCCCAAAGCCTGCGGGAGCTGGAAATCGAGATGCGCCCGAGTAACGCCAAGTGAATCCAATGCTCCGGCCCGGATCAGCGCCTCCAGGGTCTTTCGGTTAACCTTTTGAGAATCAACACGACGGCACAACGACAATAAATCGCCAAAGGCGCCATTGTCTCCTCGATCTTTCAGAACATCTTCGAGAGCCTTCTCTCCCACCCCCTTCACAGCGCCAAGGCCATAAACAATCGAGCCGTCTTCTGCGACCGAGAACTTCGTCTCTCCGCGATTGATATCCGGTGGCGAGATAATCAGTCCCATTGCCTTCGCTTCCCTTACGAGCACAACGACTTTGTCGGTATGCTCCATGTCCGCTGAGAGTGCTGCAGACATGAATTCGGCTGGGTAGAAAGTTTTCAGCCAGGCGGTCTGATAGCTAAGGAGTGCGTAGGCCGCTGAGTGTGATTTATTAAAGCCATAGCCCGCGAATTTCTCGATCAGGTCAAAGATGTGGGCAGCACTAGATTGCTTGATTCCACGTTCAATCGCCCCGTCGATAAAGGCCTGTCTTTGCTGCTCCATTTCCTCGGGCTTTTTCTTACCCATGGCCCGACGGAGCAAATCAGCGGATCCAAGACTGAAACCGGCCAGCTGCTGCGCAATCTCCATTACCTGCTCTTGATACAGAATGACTCCGTAGGTTGGCTCCAGGATGCCTTTGATACTGTCGTGCAGATAGACTACCGGCTCGCGACCATGTTTTCGATTGATGAAGTCATCAACCATTCCCGACTGCAGCGGACCCGGCCGAAACAGCGCAACCAGCGCAACCAATTCCTCGAAATGATCCGGCTGTAGGCGCTGGATAAGCTCCTGCATCCCGCGCGACTCCAGTTGGAAAAGCGCGGTCGTCCGTCCCGTGCAGATAAGGCGATAAACCTCGGGGTCATCCGGGAGCAGTTGTTCAAGATCAACGGGGGCCTTCCCATCCTTTCCGCGGGATTCATTCACGAGCGCTGTCGCCCAGTTGAGAACTGTAAGGGTGCGCAATCCGAGAAAATCGAATTTGACCAATCCAATCGCTTCGAGATCGTCCTTATCGAACTGTGTCACCGCCTGCGTCATCCCAGGCTCCCAATACAACGGAGAAAACTCCGCGATCGGTTCGGGGGCAATTACCAAGCCGCCGGCATGTTTCCCGGCGTTTCGAGGCATCCCTTCCAGCCGTCGACCGTTGTCGATAAGTTGGGTGACTTCCGCTTCGTTCCGGTACCGGCGCCGCAGCTCATCATCCTGTGCCAACGCCTTCTCGAGTGTCATACCGACCTCAAACGGTACGAGCTTCGCCAGCGTGTCACAAAAGCCGTAGGGCATCCCCATCACACGGCCGACGTCTCGAACCACGGCGCGTGCAGCAAGCGTGTTGTAGGTAATAATCTGTGCGACCTTTTCTGCTCCGTACCGCTGACTCACATATTCGATCACCCGGTCGCGTCCGACCATGCAGAAGTCGATATCGAAGTCAGGTAAAGAGACTCTCTCCGGATTCAGGAAGCGCTCGAAAAGTAGGCCGTGTCTGATCGGATCGACGCGGGTGATGCCGAGCGAAAAAGCCACCAGCGAACCGGCGCCTGATCCCCTTCCAGGGCCGACCGGAACCCCGTTATCGCGCGCCCATTGGACAAAATCTGCCACGATCAGGAAGTAGCCGGCGAAACCCATCCTGTTGATCGTTTTTATTTCTGAGGCAAGTCGTTCCTGATAAACCAGAGGATCAATCCCGTCGGCTCGTTGTTGGTAGGAATGAAAACCTTGCTGTGCCTGTGCTTCAAGGATCTGGTCGGCGCTACGACCATCATCGCCCTGGAATTTGGGCATATGGGTCGTCTCAAAATCGATAAAGACATTGCACCGCCGGGCAATCTGAATCGTATTCTCCAGCGCGCTCGGTAGGTCTGAAAAGAGGCTGGCCATCTCGGATGGCGTTCTCAGGTATTGCCGCGAAGTAAACGCCCTCGGTCGCCGCGGATCATCCAGAACCCGCCCTTGATGGATGCACGTCCGAATCTCATGCGCCTCAAAGTCCGAGGGCGCGAGAAAGCGCATCGCATTAGTCGCGACCAGCGGCGCACCCTCACGAGCTGCGAGGTCAAGCGCCTTCGCTTCATAGTCCCGTTCACCTGTGCGGTCAGTCCGACTCAGTTCTATAAAGAAATTCCCTTCGAAGATGTTCTGGTATTTAGTCAATAACTCGGTTGCTTCTTCGGTCAACCCAGAACGGAGGCACCGCCCGATATCACCGTCCATACCCCCTGACAGCCCAATTATGTCTGCGCCACAATCAGCGAGGCGGGTCCGATCGACCGAAAGCGC
>NHDO01000047.1 GCA_002171735.1 Proteobacteria bacterium TMED61
ACCGTGGCATTCGCAATGGGGATCTTGGACTGGGCGAAATAAAACGTACCGTAACCAAAGAAGAACGCGACCCCTCGATACAGGGAGAGTCCGGGATAGGCTGTCCAAAGCCTGATCGGCTGTCCCATGAACTTTTGAAAACTAAGAATCAGCAGTATGCCCAACANGGAGCGGTAGAAAAGAATCTGAAACAAAGAGACATCGTCTGAAAGCAGCTTAATAATGACNTCCTGNACAGAAAAGATAGTCATAGCGCTGANNACNAGTNNGATACCNCGATTGTTTTGCTGCTGACCCTTTATCATCNTTCTTCTTAAGCCNNACCNTCGCCAGNNCNGATTCTAGATAAGGCCAATCCAGATCAGGATCGAGTTGTCGTGCCCGCAATCATCGAGGTCGTTCTCATCGATNGTTGATCCCTGTGATATCGTCCGCTCCCAGAAAATACTGGTNGCATGCAGGTGGCCGTAGCNCTTGCNCCATCCACGCTATCGCCAGACTCTGGCGTTGGAACTCTGCCGATNCATGAAAAGTCCCATCGCCGCCTATCGGCAGCTTTTTGTCACCAACACTCGCCTGGTGATTTTCAGTTTCCTCATGGCCTTGTACTCGAGCTTCGGCCAGACCTACTTTATTGGTGTATTCGGGCCGCAGATTCAAGCCGAGTTCGGTCTCAGCCACACACTCTGGGGAAGCATCTATCTGGCNGGCACGCTAATCAGTGCCCTGCTGATGCCTTTTACCGGCGCGCTNATTGACCGCTTTTCGCTGTCAGGTTATGCACTTGTGGTCGGGCTGGTACTGCTTGCTGCCTGCGCCTATATCTCGGTNGTGACGGGTCCGATAATGCTGGTACTGGCTATCTTTCTGTTGAGACACTCTGGGCAGGGCCTTGCCTCGCACGTTTCCATCACCAGTATGGCGCGCTATTTTGATCGTGAACGGGGTCGCGCGATTGCGGTTGCCTCTTTAGGGTATAGCGTTGGCGAAGCCATACTGCCCTTTCTCGCAGTCTTGCTNATTGCGCTAGTCGGCTGGCGCTGGACATATGGCAGCGCGGCAATCTTGATCGGAGTGACCTTGATTCCGGCAACGATCTGGCTCTTAAGCAATCACCAACGTTTTCACCGCCAATATCTCGACCGACTCTCCGCGAAGGACAATCCTGCAGCAACGGATGTNATTTCATGGACGCGAGGACAAGTACTTCGTGACCTGCGGTTTTATGTCATGAGTCCCGGAATACTATCCTCACCGATGATCGCCACGGCTTTCTTTTTTCATCACCTGAATGTCGCGCAAGCNAAAGGGTGGTCTGGGGAGTGGATTACCGGCACCTATATTTTTTACGCGCTCGCTGGAACGATCACACTGCTTCTCGTAGGGCCTCTTGTCGATCGCTTCCGAGCCGTTAACCTGATCCAGGTCACAATGCTTCCACTGGTCGCTGCATGTTTTATGCTTGCTATTGCTGATCATGCATTCTGGGTGATTCCCTATATGGTCATGATGGGCATACACACGGGACTTATCCACACATCGGCGTCGGCGCTGTGGGCAGAACTCTATGGCCCCAAATACCTCGGTGCGATTAAAAGTCTGTACATCGCTTTGATGGTTTTTGCGTCGGCNCTGGGCCCGNTAGTCATGGGCATGCTAATGGACGCCGGACTCAGCATATACTGGATCTGCANTTTCTTTGGCATCTTCATTTTGGCAGGAGCGCTCCTGATCGTTGTCGCCCTGCGCATAAAGCCCAACCTNCCCCNNAATCAAACAGCCTNACCCTCCATGACCGAGTCCGCNAAACCTGCCGGAAGTTATCAAGACCTTGGACCTGAACAGGTTCTTGCTGCCGTTGAAAGCCAGGGGCTGCATTGTGATGGCCGCCTGCTCGAGATGAACAGTTTTGAGAACCGGGTATATCAACTGGGTCTGGACGACGGCAACACGCTCATCGCCAAGTTCTATCGTCCTGACCGCTGGAGCGCGGAGGCGATTCTGGAAGAGCACGCCTTTTCTCTGGATCTGGCGTCGCGGGAGGTAGATCTGGTGCCACCCATTGCCGATAACAGCGGAAATACGCTGCGGTATTTCGGAGAATTCCGCTTCGCCCTGTTTGAACGACGCGGTGGACGCGCCCCGGATTTTGAAGATGCGGAACAACTGCGTCAGCTCGGACGGTTTATCGGGCGATTGCATGCAGTCGGTGGAGAACAACCCTACAGACACCGACCGATACTGGATGTCACCACCTTTGGCACGGACTGCATGCGGTTTCTTCTCGAGCACGAGTTCATTCCGACCGATCTGATCCCGGCCTACCAGTCGCTGGCCGAAGACCTGATCCAGAGAGTCACATGGTGTTATCAGCGCTGTCCGGACCTGAGGCTGATCCGGACACACGGCGATTGCCATCGTGGCAATATCCTGTGCACCGAAGAGGGGCCGCATATGGTGGACCTGGACGATTCCCGAATGGCGCCGGCCACACAAGATCTCTGGATGTTTCTTTCAGGAGAACGGGAAGAACGCGAGCGCTCCCTAAATACTCTTCTTGAGGGCTATACGGTTTTCACCGATTTCGATCCAGCGGAGCTCAACCTGATTGAGGCACTTCGTACCCTGCGCCTGATGCACTACTTCGCCTGGATCGCCAGACGCTGGACCGACCCAGCCTTCCCCAGAGCTTTCCCATGGTTTAATACCCCTCGCAGTTGGGAGCAGCATATCCTCGACCTGCGAGAACAGGCGGCGCTGATGGACGAACCCCCACTCAACTGGCAACCAATGGGGTAGACCTGCCGACCTCGGCGGGGTTGCGCCTGACCCCGTTGCCAACCGCGCCTACTGCCTAACGTTATGGATCCCGCAGCACCTTCAAACTCACTCAGGACTTTTTCCACTCTCCTGCCGTTCCTCTGGCCGGCCGAGCGCGCTGATCTCAAAGCTCGGGTACTTGTCGCCATGTTGAGTCTGCTGCTCGCCAAAGCGGCCAATGTCATGGTACCGCTGGTACTGGGTGATGCGGTAGACCGACTCGGCAACCTTGATCACGAAACCAATCTGTGGCTCGGAATCCCACTTTCCGTCCTTCTCGCCTACGGAATCTTCCGGTTGTCCTCGCTGGCACTGAATGAGTTGCGCGACGCGCTCTTTGCGCGTGTAGCGCAGCACGCCGTGCGGGCACTCGCACTGAAAGTCTTCGAGCANCTGCACTCGCTGTCGATCCGTTTTCATCTTTCGCGCAAAACGGGAGCGCTCAACCGCTTTATTGACCGCGGCACCAACAGCGTTCGTTTCCTACTCTCCTTTGTTGCNTTCAACGTGGTCCCTACTATCATTGAACTGCTGCTGGTCGGCGGCATTCTCTGGGCGCTATTTGGTTTCATCTATACGGCTATTACGGTCACTACCATCGCGCTGTATGTCTGGCTGACTTTTGTNATTACCACCTGGCGCACCCGTATCCGGCGGGAAATGAATGATGCCGAGAACGACATCGGCAGTCGNACNGTNGATTCNCTNCTCAATTTTGAGACAGTACGCTACTTCAACAATGAGACCCATGAGGTGGCGCGCCTGGATGAAGCCCTGGCGGANTACGAAACGGCTGCAGTCCGTACTCGAGAAAGTTTGTCACTGCTCAACGTGGCCCAGGCGGGGGTCGTCACNGCNGGAGTCACCNTGATGCTAGTGCTCGCCGCCTTTGATATCCGCAACGGGGACATGACGGTGGGGGATTTCGTGGTNGTNAACACCTACCTGCTNCAGGTCGCCATCCCGCTCAACATCCTCGGCACGGTGTATCGGGAAATCCGCCAGGCCATGGTGGACATGGAGAACCTATTTTCACTGGTAGATGAACAAACGGAAGTCGCTGATGCAACTCATGCCCAGCCGCTGCGGTACCAGGGAGGCNCCATTGAGTTTCGACAGGTCAGCTTTGGCTACGAAAGCGAGCGCACCATCCTTCATAACATTAGTTTTTCGATNGCCCCCGGCACCACCACTGCGATCGTCGGGCCCACGGGTTCCGGCAAATCCACCATCAGCCGGCTGCTGCTGCGCTTTTATGATCCGCAACGCGGAAATATCCTAATCGATGGTCAGGATCTTCTCAACCTGACCCAGCATTCCCTCCGCCAAGCTATCGGTGTCGTCCCCCAGGATACCGTGCTGTTCAACGATACCCTTTACTACAACATCGCCTACGGAGATCCAAAAGCCAATGAGGACCGCATCCTGGCTGCCGCTAAAGCAGCGCAACTGGATGATTTTATTAAACGTCTGCCAGGCGGTTATCAGACCGTCGTAGGCGAGCGTGGGCTGAAACTTTCAGGCGGCGAGAAGCAGCGTGTTGCCATCGCCCGCGCCCTGCTACGTGATCCCGGGATTTTCTTCTTTGATGAAGCCACTTCTTCTCTAGACAGCAACACAGAGCGCGAGATTCAAAGTAACTTTGCCGAAATCTCAAAAGGACGAACGTCTCTGGTGATCGCCCATCGCCTTTCGACTATCGTCAACGCAGATCAAATACTGGTTCTCGCCGACGGTGAAATCACTGAGCGTGGCGCTCACCCACAGCTGCTGGCCGATGGCGGACTGTATGCGCAGTTATGGCAGGAACAACAAAAGGCAGAGCGTCAGGTATCCGCGGATCGCCGGCCGACTGCCCTGTCGCCAGATCCGACATGAATACCCAGCCGGACCTGGATATCACACGCCTGCAGCGCTATCTTGAGCATGCAGCCCCCTCTGTCGGAGTCATCCGGTCCGCAAAAAAATTTTCCGGCGGGCAGTCCAACCCGACATACCTGTTACGAGGTGAGGCCCGCCAGTACGTTCTGCGCAGCAAACCCAGAGGCAAACTGTTGAAATCTGCCCACGCTGTGGAACGCGAGTTTCGCGTCATGGCAGCACTTGCCCACTCCCAGGTACCGGTACCTTCGGTTTTGTGCCTCTGCGAAGACCTCGACGTGATTGGTGCCGTCTTCTTTGTCATGAGTCACGAGGATGGTCCAATCTTCTGGGATCCGGCATTGCCCGAACTCGACGTGGTTGAGCGTGCTGCTCTGTACCAAGATGAGATCCGTGTGTTGGCGGCCCTGCACTCACTCGATCCGGCGAACATCGGCCTGGCCGACTTTGGTCGGCCTGGAAGTTACTTCGCGCGCCAGATCAAACGCTGGACCGACCAGTACCGCGCGAGTGAAACCACGTCGATCAGCGCAATGGAATCGCTGATGCGGTGGCTGCCCGAACATTCACCGGATGACGACGGTCAAACTGCACTCATCCATGGCGACTACCGTCTGGACAACCTGATCATGACGCACAAAAAGACCGGTATCCAGGCTGTCATCGACTGGGAACTCTCAACCCTTGGTCACCCCTTTGCTGATCTTGCCTATTTCTGTATGTGTCTGCGTATGCCGAACCATGAACAGATCAGGGGTCTCGCCGGCGTTGATCGACCGACGTTGGGAATTCCCAAAGAATCGGAAATTGTCCGCCAGTACTGTACCCTTCGGGGTATCGAAGCCATCAGCAACTGGCCGTTTTATCTCGCCTTCAGTTTTTTCAGACTGGCCGCGATATGCCAGGGAGTCCTCAAGCGGGCGCTGGATGGCAACGCATCAAGCGAGCAAGCAGTTAAGGTCGGGGCACTGACTCCATTGCTTGCCGAGATGGGATTGAATATTGCGATGACCAGGGGTGATAACTTATGAAGGCTGTTGTCTGCCAGACATTCGGACCCGTTGAGGATCTTTCTGTGCAACAGACGCCAGACCCTGTACCCGGGGCCGACGAGGTTCTCATCGACATCGCCTCTGTCGGGGTCAACTTTCCCGACGCCCTGCTGGTACGCGGCTTGTACCAAGTCAAGCCTTCGCTTCCTTTTATTCCCGGCATCGAATGTGCCGGTACCATTGCAGCCCTTGGGAAGGACGTGACGACGTTTGCTATCGGTGACCGGGTGGCCGCCATGAGCCCTCGGTTCGGCACCTATGCCGAGGCCATTGTGGTGCCGGCCAGTCATGTCTACCCGATACCTGACGCGCTTGATTTTGATCACGCCGGGGCGCTCTTGTGCGCCCATGGCACGGCCTATCACGCCCTAATCCAAAGGGCCGCACTTCGTTCAGGGGAGACTCTGTTGGTGACCGGTGCCGCCGGCGGCACGGGCCTTGCGGCCGTGCAGATCGGTCATGCCCTTGGAGCTCGTGTGATTGCGGTCTGCTCAAACGAAGAAAAATTGCACACCGCCAAACAGCATGGCGCTGACGTCGCAATCAATACTGGTCAGGACGATGTCCGTAACGTTATTAAATCGCTAACCGGTGGCGCAGGCGCTGACGTTATTTTTGATCCGGTGGGTGGTGATCTTGCGAAATCCCTGGCCCGCTCGGTGGGCTGGAATGGTCGTTGGCTCGTCATCGGGTTTGCCGATGGCGCCATCCCCAAGGTTCCGCTCAATCTCCCTCTGGTCAAGGGCTACAGCATCGTGGGCGTGTTCTGGGGCAGTTTCTGTGACCGCGATCCTGCACAGGCGCAGGAAAATCATAGACAGCTTTTTGAAATGGCGGCGAGCGGCACACTTACCCCGCATCTGCATGCGGTGATGCCGCTGAGCGAAGCGCCCCGTGCGCTATCACAGATCGAGCAGCGTTCGGTACAAGGAAAGATTGTTCTGAATCCGTGATGGATCCGGATGACACCCAGGCAGCAGGTACGGGAGTCCTTGGAAGTTCTCCGATATCCCTGCTAGCATCATCGCTCACACTTAGGAGTTAAGTGCTATGGAGTTTGCCTACACCGATAAGGTCGAGGGTCTGCGCGGCCAGATTCAGGACTTTATGGATGCCCATATCGTCCCGAAAATCCAGGATTGGCGGCGGGAAGTCCATGCAGGGATTTATCCGGTCTCTTTTATGGAGGAGCTCAAGACGACGGCCCGCCAACAGGGCCTGTGGAATCTCTTCCTGCCGGGACTCAAGGCGGAAGAACCCGGGACACCCCTGACCAATCTTGAATACGCACCACTTGCAGAGATCATGGGGCGCATTAGCTGGGCATCCGAGGCATTTAACTGCAGCGCGCCTGACACAGGCAACATGGAGCTCTTGCACATGTTTGCCACCGCTGAACAGTATGACGAATGGCTGGCGCCCCTGCTGAATGGTGAAATCCGGTCCGCCTTTGCCATGACCGAACCCGATACTGCTTCTTCCGATGCCGCCAATATTCAAACCCGAATCGAACGCGACGGCGATGATTACGTCATCAATGGCCGCAAATGGTGGATCACCAATGCGGCACACCCCAACTGCCAGTTGCTGATCGTGATGGGAAAAACCGATCCCAACGCCGATACCTATCATCAGCAAAGCATGGTGCTGGTGCCGATGAATACGCCAGGAGTCAAGGTTGTCAGAAATCTCACCGTCGTGAACCATCATCATCCAGAAGGTCACTGTGAAATCGTCTTTGACCATGTACGGGTGCCCGCGAGCCATTTACTCGGCGAAGAAGGCTCGGGCTTTGCCCTAGCCCAGGCCCGGCTTGGCCCCGGCCGAATTCATCACTGCATGCGCTCCATCGGCGCTGCCGAACTCGCTCTTGCGTTGATGACTGCAAGGGCGCAGGAACGCAAAACCTTCGGACGGTATCTACATGAGCACGGCAGTGTCGCTGAGTGGATTTCGCGCTCGCGCATCGAGATCGAGCAGGCCCGCCTGCTGATTCTGAAAACCGCCTGGTTAATTGACGAAAAGGGAGCCAAAGCGGCGCGCAAAGAGATCTCGATGATCAAGGCGCTGGTACCGATGCTGCATACCACGGTGCTGGATCGGGCAATGCAGGCTTTCGGCGCAATGGGGGTCAGTCCCGACACCCCCCTGGCAGACCACTGGACTTGGGGCCGCGCGCTGCGATATGCCGATGGCCCGGATGAGGTGCATCATCGCGCCGTTGCCCGGATGGAAGTAAAGGAGAGCGGTGACTACCTCTCCCTGCTTGACGCTTACCTGACACCATACGAACCTGATTGACCATCACGACCTACGATGGGTCATTCACCCCTCGCGCACCATTTAGAAGTCGAGACCAGGCTATGTCTCAGATTCTTGCTCAAACACCACCAAATGATCGACAGCCAGGCGCACTGATACCTCGTCACTGATCTCAAAATTTGCGTGGCTTGGAAAAAGTGCCAGCAGCGTAATGCCTTCAGCTGTACGCAAGGTGTACATGATCTGGGCGCCCTTGAAGGCGCGCCTCTCTACCTTTGCCCGTATCGGACCGTCCGGGTCATGTACCACATCATCGGGCCGGATCAACACCTCGATCGAGGCATCGACTGTCATTTCCAGATCGGCATCACTCTCAAGATCGCCTAGTGAGGTTGCCACACGGGTCGGTGTAGAGATGGTTCCGGCCAGGAAGATGCCGTTACCGATAAAGTCCGCGACGAAATGGGTACATGGTTGATGGTAGAGATTGTAGGGCGTGTCCCATTGGATGATTGCGCCATCGGCCATCACGGCAACATGATCCCCTAAAGCAAAAGCATCGTTCTGATCATGTGTCACCATCACGCAGGTGATGCCGTTCTCTTTGAGCATATCGGAAACCTCCTGCCCCATATGCTCCCGAAGCTCCTGATCCAGATTGGAGAAGGGTTCATCCATCAGCAGCAGCAACGGCTTGGGCGCAAGTGCACGGGCGAGTGCGACTCGCTGCTGCTGGCCGCCAGAAAGCTCGTGCGGATACTTCTCTGCATGGCGTGAAAGACCCATCCGGTCCAGCATGTCGTCCACGGCCGATTTTTGCTCACCGGCCGAAAACAAACGCAGCCCTGATGCCACGTTTTGGCGAACCGACAGGTGGGGAAACAACGCGTGATCCTGGAACACCATTCCGACCCGGCGCGCCTCGGGCGGAACCATTGCCCCCACGGCGGACACTTGCTGATCGTTAATACAGATCTCACCGGTAAGCAGCGGATGAAATCCCGCGATTGCCCGCAACACCGTCGTCTTCCCACAGCCACTCGGCCCGAGTAGACAAACCTGTTCACCCCGGTGAACAGTGAGACTGAGGTCAAAAACGGCTCTTTCGAGACCATAATTACACGAAATGTTGCGCACCTCGAGCAGCGACCGAGGCGTGGTTAATGGGTCGTCGGAATTCGTGATTAGCGTCGATTTCATGTAAGCACTAGTCCGTGGACGCGCCCAGAGTCTGACGGGTGTTCGATATCATCCGACTCAGCAACACTACAGGGATCAAGCCGACTCCTACAATCGTCAACGAACCCAAGGATGCCTCTCCCAGCATCTCATCAGAGGCAAATTCGTAAACGTGAGTCGCTAAAGTATCGAAATTGAACGGACGCAAAAGTAGGGTGGCGGGGAGTTCTTTCATGCAATCAACAAACACAATCATCGCTGCCGTCAGCATTCCTCCCCGAATCAGCGGTAAATGGTACCGCACCAGAGTTTGTCCCGCCCGATAACCCAGTGTTCTGGCGGCCATATCCATTGATGGTGAGACTTTTTCAAGGCTTGACTCGACCTGTCCCATTGCAATAGCCAAGAATCTTACGACATACGCAAACAATACAGCAGCTACCGTGCCGCTTAACAGAAGCCCCGAGGATATACCCAGATACTTGCGCAAAAGCGCATCTACGGTATTGTCAAAAGCCGCAAACGGCACCAGTATGCCAACAGCCAGGACGGCTCCCGGCACAGCATAGCCCAACGTAGCCACGCGGGTGGCGAATGCCAGGATCTTCCCGCCATGTAAGCGACGGCTATAGGCTACAAATAACGCAATCGTAAGAGCGATTGCTGCTGCAGCCGCTGAAAGCGCGACACTGTTGAAAACGTAGAGTTGGAAGTCGGGAGTCCAGGATCGGTCGAAGTAGATAAATGCAAGACGAGCCAATACCAGTACGGGAATCAGGAACCCTGCGACCACGGGCAGAGCGCACACGGTAACCGCTGCGCCAGCCTTTAGGCCGCCCAACTGGTAAGCGGGCAAAGGTTTATATCGGCTGCTGGCCTGCTGATAGAGTTTTTGATGTCGACGACTCATCCGCTCTAACATGATCAGTAACACAACAAACACCAACATCGTTGTGGCGATCTGAGCGCCACCAGCCAAACTGCCCATACCGAGCCAGACGTCGACGAGTCCGGCAGTCATCGTATAAACGGCAAAAAAGTCTACCGTGCCGTAATCGTTCAGGGTCTCCATGAGCGCCAAAGAGACGCCGACCGCAATGGCCGGTCGTGCCGCCGGCAACGATACGGTGCTAAACGTACGCCAGGGACCTCTCCCAAGCATCCGGCTCGCCTCCAGAACATTAACAGACTGCTCAAGAAACGCAGATCGCGCCAGGAGGTAGACATACGGATACAGAACAAGCCCCATCATCAGAATCGCCCCACCGAGGCTCCGGATATTTGGGAACCAGTAGTCCTGCATACTTTCCCAACCAAACGCCGCGCGCAGGGATCGCTGTATTGGCCCCGCGAATTCCAGAAAATCTGTATAAGCGTAGGCAATCACGTACGCTGGGATTGCCAATGGGAGCAAAAGCAGCCACTCGAAAAGTTTTCGGCCGGGAAAACGACACATCGTGACCAGCCACGCCGTAGAGACGCCCGTAATAAAGACACTGAGGCCGACACCCAACATTAGCCACAAGGTCGTCTCGACATATCCAAAAAGAGCGGTCTCAACCAGATGTGTCCAGATATCACCACTGTCGCCTAGCGCAAACAGCAAAACCGCTATGACAGGCATAACAGCAAGTGCCGCCAGCAGCAGCGCCCCACCGCTCCACCAATTTACATAGCGGTTGGACCGTCTGAGTTTCTCATGACGGTGTGAACCTGTGGAGTTGATGTTTACCGATGCCAAAATTACAAAGTTACGGAAGCGTAGTTACTAGACCCTGAGGATCATCTGAATCTGATAAAGAATCATACTCGATAGACCATTGGACTTCGAATTTAGCAACAACGACGATCTCGTACGAGACAAAAAAATCCCGAGGCGAACCCCGGGATTTCAGATCAAACAAACCTTTGTGATTAGTTGTTATAGCCCACCTCATCTGCTAGACGAATCGCCGTCGCGCGATTGTCGGCCACCACAGCAAGGCTCAGCGAGTCTTCTTTGAAAGAACCCCAGAAATTCTGAAGGGGGCTTAGGGGAACACCAGTTTTTACCGGATATTCGCCGTTTTTCTTAACATACATCTCCTGTCCCTGAGCACTGGCAAGGAACTCCATCAACTTGACCGCGTCGGCTCTATTCGGAGCATGTTTCGTCAGAGCCATGCCACTGACATTCATGTGGGTGCCTCGATCATCCTGATTTGGGAAGACCATGTTCACCGAATTCGCCCAAGGAACCTGCTCGGGATCTTTGAGCATCTTCACCATGTAATAGTGGTTGATTACCGCAAGATCACATTCACCTTCTTTAATCGCTTTTACCTGAGCACGGTCATTTCCCTGTGGCTTACGAGCCAGATTACTTTTCAGTCCCGTCAACCACTTCTTGGCGTCTGCTTCTCCGTGGTGCGCAATCATGCTCGCGGTCAACGCGACCATGTAGGGATGCTTTCCAGAACGTGTGCAGATACGTCCTTTCCATTTGGGATCAGTGAGTTGCTCGTAACTTGTTATCTCACCAGGACTGACGCGATCCTTTGACGTCACGATGATCCGGGCCCGGGTGGTCAGTCCAAACCAATGGCCTTTAGGTTCGCGATAGTTTTCAGGAATGTCGTCGGCGAATCTCGCAGCGTTAACCGATTGGGTCAGTCCGGCATTCTGGATGTCTGATAACCTGCCTATATCAACAGTAAAGACCAGGTCCGCAGGGCTGTTGGCGCCTTCACTTTGAAGCCGCTCCAGCATCCCTTTCTTGGCGAAAACCGAATTAACCTTGATTCCTGTCTGCTCTGTAAACACCTCGAACATCGGATCAATCAGTTGGGGTTTTCGATAAGTGTAGACATTGACTTCCCCGGCGCTAGCCAACAGCGGCGTTAACCCGATAAAGGTCGAAACCACAGCCACCCCGACCAGGGCGAACTTATTTTTCATCTTCATTTTCTGCGAGAACTCTTCGGTTGATGGTTTTACGTTAACAATCTGGCTGCGGCGCGGGACATAATGCTTTTTTCTTCGCCTCGATACCTTTCGCCAGCCTATTGTCCAGCAGTGGTCCGTCATGGCGCTCCCTCAAACTGCCGACAATCCGTATTCTAATGC
>NHDO01000048.1 GCA_002171735.1 Proteobacteria bacterium TMED61
ACGCTTTTGGGGCGTTAGCTCAGTTGGTAGAGCATCTGACTTTTAATCAGGTGGTCGCAGGTTCGATCCCTGCACGCCCCACCATATTTCAAGCACTTTCGAGTGTTCGAAAAAAGAGCGTCTGTCCCATTGAAAGACATTTAGCCCATTGAATAGCCGTTTCTTGCTCTGAAATGGCTGTGTGCGCCCCTTGTTCAGATTCTTAGTCAACGTATCTCAGACAAGACGAGGATTCGAAAAGTGAATATTGTTAGATACCTCCTATCAAGGATATCAAGTTTAGTGTTTGGATTGCTCGGACTAAAAATAGAAAAAGCAAAAAATGACCGGTCAGACTTGAATGTCATATATCGTGAATTGTTTGAGGCGAACGATCAATTAGTGATTTTTGATGTGGGTGCAAATGTCGGCCAATCGGTATGGAGATTTAAAAGATTGTTTCGCAATTCAAGTGTGCATTCATTTGAGCCGATTGGTGAAAACGTAAAACAGATTAAAACCCGATACAGTGGTGACGAGAATTTGATAGTAAACCAAACCGCGGTCGGTGAGTATCAGGGTAGAGAGACTTTATTAGAGTATGCAAATAACGCTCATTCAAGTTTTCACAGACTGTTGCCTGATACGATCTGGCTGAAAAAGCGTAGTAGACAGAAGCGAGAGTCTCCGGGAACCTATAAAAAAAAAGAGACTCCCGTAGATGTAATTACTTTAGATAGTTATTGTGAGGACAAAGGAATCGAGGGGATTGATATTCTAAAAATTGATACGCAGGGTTATGAGGATAAGGTGTTAAATGGAAGCAAAGGACTTTTAAGAAAAGGTGGGGTGAAGTTGGTTGAGTTGGAGTTAATTTTTTCGCCAATATACGAAAGGGTCGCGAATTTCTCCGATATCGAAAAAAACTTAGTCAATAATGGATATCGATTAGTCGGTCTTAATACTCCCGGTAACTTGGCGCGAGACTATATTTGGCAATCAGACGTTGTTTATGCGCGGGATGATATTTTTAAGAAGTTGACAGGATAGAGTTGAGCATTACTTCAGAGAGTAGAAACCTCCTTGTTGATCTAACACAGTGGTATCTCATGACCCATGAAAACGCTCAACTAAAATCAATTAAGTTATTATTCATAATTGTTGATGGTAAGGCAGGAAGATTCACGGATGAAAAAATGGTTTACGTATCATATTGGAGCAGGTAGGGGTAATAATCAACCACTGGTCCAGCATGCATGGCAAAAGGGTTATAGATACACAAGGCCCTACACCGATAGAGAAACATTTCTTAAGGCCTATCTTACAGGCCACTACATTTTCTGGGATAACTTTATTCGCCAATACACTGAGAAGTCATCTGCGATTTTATCTATTGGGAGCGGCGCTTGCGTCAACGAACTTGCACTATTTAATGACGGATATGTTGTCACCTGCTCGGATTTGAAACAGCCACCGTGCTATAAAGATGCAGTCGAGTTGTTTGGACCTTTTGATTACCTTGAATTTGATGCTCTTACTGATGCGATTCCGGCTCATTACGACATCATTTTTGGTCTTGGTTTGATTTATGTGTTTGACACAGATCAACTAACCCAGTTTTTTTCTAACGTAAGTGCTGGGTTGGAATCTGGAGGGATATTTATCCTAGATGGCGGTGGGCCAGAGGACAATATATTTTCATTTTGTTGGAGCGATTATTTCCTTAGAGCAGAAAGATACGCAATGACTATTCGTAAGTCAGTCCGCACTATGTCTTGGAGAAAAATGGAGAAAGTGTTTCATGGCTATAGGCATAAAAACAAAGAGGTCATATCTGCGGCTAATAAATGTGGACTACAATTGATTGGGTTAGAGACATTTGATTATCTGACAGAGTTTCATCGAAGTGGCGCCATTCGATGGTTAACGAATAGAAGTGTAGTGACAAAGAGTGTTCTATCTTATTTCGGAAGGAGAAATCCGTATATCAGAATGTTTGCATTTAGAAAAACGCAATAATGTAAAAGCTGACAATGTGTGGGAGATCATCAAGGAATGTCGTGAGCGTAAACCGCTATCAACGTTTCTGTTCAAGACCAGAACGGGTGAGTGTCAGTTGAAAGAGGGCAACACTTGCACTGGGTTTGAATCGCAATGCCAGAGATGGCAACCCAAACTACCGAAGGAGAAACGGTTCTCTGGGCGTTCAATCAGAAACCTTGTTGGCTCCCAAGATGAGTTGGAAATTGCATCAGAAAGGCTAGGCCATGCGTCTACCGCAACTACCAAGAAGTTCTACCGCAGTAATGTCACCAACGTCACTCCGATAATCCCCCAAATAAACCTAAAGAACTCCTGAGCATCGGGAGAAAGTTGTTGTAAACTTCCAAAAGTTTGGGGGAGCGAATTTGTATCCGCTCTGCAATAGTAATGTTTTGGTGAGGNAGGCTGTCTGACTTTTAATCAGGTGGTCGCAGGTTCGATCCCTGCACGCCCCACCATATTTCAGGCGCTTACAGGTGTTTTGAAAATCGGTGTCCCCAATTGAATAGCCGTTTCTTGCTCTGAAATGGCTGAGCCCAAGACTCACCAAGAGCATGAGGGAGTACTCCTAAATCTATTTCTCCCGGTGCCGTAGTTTCTCTCCCGCATCAGTCGTATGATCTACTCTATTGCTGGTCTCTTGACGTGCCGTGAATAACGAGACCTTTCCTGGAAGGAATAAGAGTTCTAGGCAGAATATGGAAAATGATGCGTTGCCGTTTGAGGAATTCATCGAAGAGACTACGGAACTCTTGGATGATTTAGAAGAATTAATTCTAAAATGGGAGACATCTTGTGATGACCCTGAGACAGTCGATGCGCTTTTTCGGGGGATGCACACAATTAAAGGCGGCGCGGGTATTGTCAAAGAGTCGAGGCTTGCTGACTATGCTCACGAACTTGAAAACCTATTAGACCAGGCGAGGGCTGGTAAGGTCCTGTATAGCGAAAAACTCGGATCAGTTCTCCTCCAATCCGTAGATTGCATAAGACGTTATCTATCGTCCGTCGGAAATAGTGCGCAGCCGGATCTAATTTGCATCGAAGAGAACCTAAGAGAAATCCAGCCTCTATTGCAGACGCCTCCTTCTTTGTCGAATAACATCGACGCTGCGAGGGTTACCGAGCAGACAACCTCCGTTGCAGAGACTCAGGTCACCCCGACCCCCTATCTCATCACGCTCAAATTCGATCCAGAAACTTTCCGAAAAGGAAGAGATCCCTTACTAATACTGCAACAGATCTCCGAATTGGGCGAGTGTGTTCCAGTTGTCCATCAAGACTATTTGCCCGACTACGCTGAATTTGATCCACAGACATTGTATCTGTGGTGGACTTTAAAACTGGTTACCACGGCACAGCCGACCGAAATCAACGAACTTCTTCAATTCTTCCGTTCTGGAAATCAACTCTCGGTCGTTCCATTTGAAGAAACTCCAGATGAAACAGAGTCAGTGGCACGGGCCCATGAAGAGCAACTTAACCGAGCGATTACTGACGGATTTGAGCTAACGCCGGGATCCGTAAAATTAGATTATGATGATGAGCGGGGCAGTAAAAAGTACGAGAACGCTGAATCGAGCGAAGCGAGTTCAGCCACAAAGTCCATTCGTGTAAGTCTCGACCGCCTTGAGAAAATTCAGAACCTCATTGGGGAGACGGTGATAAATCAATCCCGGTTAAGTCAGTTGTGCATGCATGCAGAACAACTGGATCCAGAATTCGCCGCTTCCCTTAGCGCGTTCTACGAGGAAAATGCGCGCGCTGTGCAATATATGCAAGACGAAATGCAAGCTGTCCGAATGGTACAGGTTGGGACAGTATTTTCCCGTTTGCGACGCTTGGTTCGTGATTATTCGGTGAAGTCCAGAAAGGAAATTCGCCTGGTTATCGAAGGTGGCGATACCGAACTAGATAAAACTCTAACAGATCGATTGCATGGTCCGTTACTCCATCTTATTCGCAACGCTATGGATCATGGGCTTGAAAATTCTGAAGACCGTCGTAATGTAGGGAAAGACCCAAAAGGAATCATCACGCTCCGTGCGTCCCACAAAGGGGGACATGTCATCGTCGAAGTTGAAGACGATGGACGAGGCTTTGATCTTCGTAAGATTCAAGAAAAGGCGCTGGATCTCGGGCTTGTTGACGCGCAGGACGATCTTTCCACCCAACAATTACTGCAGCTAGTATTCCATCCAGGATTCACGACCACTGACGCTGTAACCGAAGTGTCCGGAAGAGGGGTGGGCATGGACACCGTCAAACGTGATATTGAAGCCTTGTTGGGGACCATCGATATCGTCAGTACTCAGGGTAAAGGCACCAAACTAAGACTGAATCTCCCACTCACGTTAGCGATCATTGATGGAATGATCGTCCGAGTGGGTTTGCTAAACTTCGTAGTGCCCCTAGTGTCTGTCATTGAGGCAGTTCGACCGACAGTTTCCGACTTGAGAAAAGTAAAAAACGAAGGTGAGGTTGTCGAAATACGAGGAGAGTTTCTGCCATTGGTTCGGCTCCATGAGAAGTTTATGGTCGACTGCGACTATAAGAGTCCAGCAGACGCGGTCGTTCTAGTCATTCAGCAAGGGGAAAGAAAACAAGGTCTCATGATTGATGAAATAGTTGATCAGCGGCCTGTGGTGATAAAAAACCTGGATGAAAATTTTGTTCAAGTCCCTGGGATGTCAGGCGCGACGATAATGGGTGATGGAAGAGTCTCATTGATACTTGACGTAGCAAACGTTATGAACTAGAAAATTTGATTTACACCAATGATTGAATCAACTCCACCAACACAACCCAGTCTGTCGACCGAGCACGATATTGAATTCGCAGAGGATTTTGAGTGGGAGTTCTCTGAACAATCCGGTCCGCAAGTTATAACATTCAAATTGGGTGATGAAACATACGGGATAAATATTCTTGAGACGCGAGAACTTATTACCTATCCGACAGGAGAAGTTACTCCGATTCCAGGCACACCAAAGTTCATTGTCGGGGTAATCAATCTTCGTGGTGTCGTCATTCCTGTAATGGATTTGAGAATTCGGTTTAATTTTTCAGAAGCCATTTATGATGATGACAAAGTAATTGTTATTGTCGAGGTCGAAGGTAAACAGATCGGCTTGATTGTCGACTCGGTGTCTGATGTAGCGTTTATTGTTGAAGACCAGGTGCAATCTGTCGAGCATTTTTCCAGTGGGATTGATACGGCATACATTAGTGGCATCGTTGAGGCCAGGAAAACGATGTTGATTCTTCTTGATATCCAACAACTGTTGTCACGTGACGAATTAAATTCGTTAGTAAGGATCGATTCTCGAAGTGAGTCGTAAACGCAAGGTCTTGATCATCGACGACTCCGCTGTCGCACGACAGGCGTTAAGCCGTATCTGTTCGGACAGTGAGGATTTAGAGGTCGTAGGGACTGCGCCAGATGCGATGATAGGACTGCGTAAGATCGAATCGCTAAAGCCAGACGTAATCACTTTAGACGTAGAAATGCCACGGATGGATGGTCTAACGTTTCTAGAAAAGCTGATGATGTCGAATCCGCTTCCTGTAGTAATGGTGAGCGCTTATACCGAGTCAGGGTCTAGTGCGGCGCTTCGGGCCTTCGACCTTGGTGCTATCGATGTTGTGGAGAAGCCACGGATGGAAGTGCGTGATGGCCTGAATCGACTAGCCGAACTGATTGTAGACAAGGTTAGAGCCGCGAGTTATGCAAGGGTTGCAACACCAGCAGAGCGTTTTTTCGTGCGAAGCTCGGCAAAACCTGTAGAGATTTCTCCAGCAGAACGTGAAAAGATTGGGAGCTTGCCCAACCAACATGTAATTGCTATCGGAGCGTCGACCGGTGGCCCTCAGGCGCTATCAAGTATATTCCGGGTGTTGCCTCAGGAGCTGCCTCCAATCCTAGTGGTCCAACACATTACCCCCTCATTTACAAAATCTTTCTGCAATAGTTTGGATCATGATTCGCAACTTACCGTCCAGTTAGGAACCGAGGGTGCTTATCTTCGACGCGGCCACGCTTATTTGGCTCCAGGAGATCAGCACATGTTACTCCGACGAACGGGAGATGATTTAACGCTGACGTTATCAGGCCATGATCGAGTTAATCGGCATAGACCATCTGTTGATGAATTGTTCAAATCGGTAGCTGAATCAGCCGGTAATTTCGCCACCGGGATCTTGCTTACAGGTATGGGTGTAGATGGCGCAGAGGGTCTAGCCCTTATGCGAGACAAAGGGGCGTGGACGCTTGCTCAGGACGAGAGCTCGTCGGTTGTTTTTGGGATGCCACGGGCGGCCATTGAACAAAATGGAGCTGACCAGGTTATTAGTCTCGCTGAGATTCCTAACGCGATAGTTGAGCATTTCATCGTCGAGTCCAATAACTAAACATCCGATAGACGAGAGGAGTTGTTTATGAAAGGGATGACTATCAGTCGAAAATTGCTGCTAATTTTTTTAGTCAACATAGTTGTTATTGGATGTATTGCGGGAATCGTTTTTTATTCCTTCCAAGGATTGACAGGTACCATTGCCTATAGCTCGAAAACACTTGGGGATTACAGGGCGGATTTAGATATTCTGCGTGTGCAGCAAAGTCAATTGGAGGGGTCGACTCAACCATTTTATCTAAACGTCACTTCGTTATCGGTGGAGCAAGCAAAAGAAGATATTGATCGCTCCTTGGACGCGTTGGTGGAGAACATCTTGGTTCTTCAATCGATAAGATATGAATCGGTAAATAAATTGGGAACGTATGGTTCTAAGGTCATCGCAGAGACATATGGGCTAAGCCAGTCCAGTCTACCTGACTCCGATTCCTCATTGACAGGCCAATTGGAAGCAATGGAGAAGCGAATCGAGGAATCACTTAGGCCAATTATTAATCAGATTGCGACTACAGCAATCTTGCTTAGTGAACGAGAAAATCGACTGGATGAGGTCCGTCCGCTCCTCGTCGATGCATATGCTGAACTCAAATCGGTACGAAAGCGGCTGATGTTTCTTTACCGGAAAAAAGCAGGGCTCGTAACGGGCATGCCCGAATACAATGATTTTGTTAACACCTTCATGGGGGGTGAACAAGGCTATGATCAGGACGTTACCTTGGACGAAAATCTTTTCTATCAGTTAGAAAAGACAATCGGCGAGTTGGCTGGCTTATTGGTCGAGACCAGCGGGGAAGTGGGACAACAGACACAGGCAGGGGCACAGAAGATGTTTCTTGTTGCGGCCTCCGACATAGGACTCGCGAGCTTTGATAGGAAGCTTAACGAGTTGCAATCAATAGGCGACCGCAGTAAAAAAATTACCGACGAGCTAGGTAAGTATGTCCAGGCTGTCGACAATGCCCAAGTGAGTACCGTCTTCACCCTTCTTGAAGAGGTGATCGCTCAGGTTCTGACAATAACTGAAGGTCAGATTGTGGCGAGTCGAGATAGCCAGCGTCTTTCTACACAGTTTTCTGACGCAAACAATAGTTTAGGTAAGTCGGTCCGAGAATTAAGCCGTACTATTGAAGAAGAACGCCAAAGAGTCAGCGATGGGATTCTCGCGGACGGACAACATTTCCTGAAAATTTTAATCGCGATTGCTCTGGTAGGCGCCCTCATCAGTTTGATAATCGGGTTCTTTGTGAAGCAATCGATTACGAGGCCCGTAAATAGTTTGGTTGAGGTCGCACAGGATATCGCGCAAGGCGAAGGAGATCTCACTAAGAGACTCTCGACTTCTGAGACTGGCGAACTCGGTGAGTTGTCAAGCTGGTTCAATTCGTTTCTCACCCGTTTGAGCGGGTTAATTGTCGAGATAAAGGACTTCGCCAATAACATCGAACATGCCTCGAAAGAGATCGCGTCTGGAAACAAGGATCTCTCAGAACGTACTCACCGCCAAAGTGCGGCGCTTCAAGAAACTGCAAGTTCAATGGAGCAGATGAATAGCATCATCCAGAATAGCGCCGAGGATTCTAGGAAAGCCTACGAGAGAACGCAGGAAACCCAAGATAGCGTCGATGCAAATCGCCAGAAACTTCTGGATGTGGTTACGGAGACGATTCAAACAAATAAGGAAATGTTGAACAGCGCTCAGGAGACCAATGCTCGGGTCGTGAAAGGTATGGCAGATATCTCTGACAATTCGGAAAGGATGGCGGGCATCATTACTCTGATGAACGATATTGCTTTCCAAACTAACCTGCTTGCGCTCAATGCATCAATAGAAGCAGCTCGGGCTGGGGAGCATGGAAAGGGTTTCGCAGTCGTTGCGACCGAGGTCAGGAAATTGGCTTCGCGTTCATCAAAGGCATCAACCGAGATCGGCGGGCTAATTGAAACTAATCTAGCCAGCGTAACTGCGGGTCAAGATCTTGTTAAGGATGGGGAACAAAGTCTCGAGCAACGGCGCCTCAAGGTGGAAAATATGCTGGGCAGCCTACAGGAAAGCAGTAACATGAATCTTACGCATATCCAACAAGCGTTTCGGGAACTTGCTGAGTTGATGGAGAATGTAAAGACGGCCTCAGAAGAACAGGCGAAAGGCGTTAGCGAAGTGAATCAGGCGTTAGCCGATATGGAGCGTCTCACTCAAGACAATGCAACGCTTGTTGAGGAGAACTCAGCCGCAAGTAGCAGCATGGCAACCGATACCGCAAATCTTGCGAGGCTTTTAGCTGCGTTTCACGTCGATCGCGATGACACCGACGGACCTGACGCAGGGGCTTCGTCAGCCACTGCAACTGCACTGACGGGTGACGAAGTTAGTGAAGATGAAGAAGAACTGAGGTTCTATAGTCAACCTCTTATCGAGGAGCATACTAAATTCGAATACCTACCCGCAAAGCCTGTTGACAACGGCTCGAATCAATCTGTTACTGATGTAGAAAAAGAGGAGCCATTCCGTTGAAAATCGTCTCCACTGTATCTTAGGTAATGATTGTGTCGCTGGAGTTACCAAGCGAGGATCACTATCGTGGATTTCAGGATCTGGCACTAAAGAAGTTGGGGTTATCTCTTGGATCAGGTAAAGGTTATCTTCTGCAAGGTCGCCTACAACGCCGGATGTCGAAGTTGGGACTGGATGATTACGGCGATTACCTTCGACTCATTTCATCGGATTCTGGTGAAGAGGAGTTACAACATTTTGTCAACGCAATAACGACTACAAAGACCGATTTTTTTCGAGAACGCGAGCACTTTGATTGGCTGTCGCAGGAGATCTTTCCCTCCATTAAGCAGTCCCACTTGGAGAGCGGTAGGAAAAAGATTCGTCTTTGGAGTGCCGGCTGTTCGTCAGGCCAAGAGGCCTATTCTCTGGGAATGATTGCGCTAGATTCATTTCGAGATCAACTTGATTCAGATATTGATCTAAGGATATTGGGGACGGACGTCAATACGGAAGCCCTGTCGATTGCACAGGCTGGCATTTATCCGTCTGAGGCAATGAGTTCACTGGGCGATAAACCAGCAGCACCCTACTTTAGGCCAATGATGCTGCCTGAGAAGCGAGTGTCTCAGGCTGAAACGGCACTTACCAAGCTCATTGAATTTCGAAAGGTAAATCTGATTCAGAAGAATTATCCGATCGCAACCAAATTTGACGTAATCCTGTGTCGAAACGTCCTGTATTACTTCGATCCGGTGCCCCGGCAGGAGGTGCTAGAACGACTATCAAGTTATCTGATTGATGGAGGTTGGCTGGTGCTTAGTCTGACCGAGATCGGCTATGAAGTGTCAGGCCTGACTAAAGTTCGCGGCCACCTTTTCCGAAGGGACTGCCGCTAAACACTCTTGTAGTGAGCAATGTTCAAAGCTGAACTCAACGATAACGTATTGGCGCTGTCCGGCCGCCTCGTCGCGTCAAATGTTCCTTCTACGCATCAACCTGGACAGCGTTTGCTGGATCAGCACTCGGATGAACTGTTCATCGACCTTAGTAAAACTGACGATGTGCTGGATCTCGTCGGTATTCAGTTTCTCGCGGTTCTCTATCGGTCTGCGAAGAATCGAGGAAAGCAGCTCAAGATTCTAGGAATACAAGAGATTCAGAAGCGCTCGATTGAGGTAGCTGGATTTCAGTTTCTGATATATGAACAACCGCGCTAAGTCCACGCCCGTGACTGTTTTGCTTGCCGATGATTCCATCACGATTCGTCGTTACGCAAGATCGATCCTGGAAGAGGGCGACGATGAGTGTAGGGTGATCGAGTGCGAGCACGGAGGACAGGTACTCCAATGGCTATCTGCTGCGCTCGATGAAGAATTTCCTGATTTGATCATTCTGGACAGGAATATGCCTGTGTTAACCGGAGATGAGACTGTCCGAATATTAAAACTGAATACTGCATGGCAATGCATCCCGATACTATTTTTGACGGCGCAATCGGACTACGATGATATTTACTCGGCAAAGAGCGCATTGGGCGTGGATGGTTACCTATGCAAGCCGTTTGAGCCAAGCGCGTTGATAACAGAAGTCCGTAAGCTCGCCAACAGTGCCGCTGACCCTAACAAGTTAGGTCTGTCCGATCATTCTGGAGCGGAAGGCACGAGCCTGGAACCGTCCGGTCAAGGTAATCATCAAGAAATCGGTGAGGGGCTAGTTCAATTGTTCCTTGAAGAGGCCAGGGAGCATACCGAGCAGATTAGAGAAAACCTTATCTCGGTGCGAGACGGTGCCGATGCCACTACGTGGCAGGCGATCGGTTATTCGGCTCATACCATCAAGGGCTCAGCAGGGATTGTGGGTCTTGAGATTCATTCTCGACTCGGCAAAGTGATAGAAGACTACAGTCGTACGGTCAGCCAACAACCAGTGCTTTTTGAGGTTAGCCATCTCGACCTCTTGGAGGAGGCGGTAGGTTTGTTGAGAGATTTAAATGAGTCGACGACGATACACTCTGACGAGCAGAACCCGGGCATTTTGGAGAGCGTAAATGAATTGGAAATGATGCTCGGGCGGTTGATTTCTTCGAACGATTCCTCAAAGAGCGATTGGGAGAGTGCCGAGCCAATGGAAACTCCGGTACTACTTGAAGGTAATTCCAAAAATACAGTTGAAGAATCCCTAGAGTCTGAGCAAGGAGTTGAACTCTCGAAAGGGGGTCCAGAAGTCGACGGTACTGAAAAAGCCGCTGTAGTGGTACTTTTGATCGATGATCAGAAGCTGGTCGGTGAGACTGTACGACGAATGTTGGCAGACCAGCCTGGTACAGAGTTTCATTTCTGTAGCAACCCGCTCGATGCTGTCCAAGTAGCTAAAAATATTCGACCTACTGTAATCCTGCAAGATCTTGTTATGCCCCAATTAGACGGATTGGAATTGGTTCGGCATTTTCGGTCTGAATCGGTATTGCGCGACGTTCCGCTAATTGTTCTTTCTGGAACGGAGGATCCCAAGACGAAAGCTAAGGCGTTCGCCCTTGGTGCGAATGACTATATGGTAAAGCTTCCAGACGCAGTGGAAGTGATCGCAAGAATCCGATACCACTCTAGAGGTTATTTGAATCTACTCGAGCGAGAGGCCCACCTCACGCGAATTACCTGGTTGGCGGAGCATGACACTTTGACAGGATGTTTGAATCGTCGTACTTGGTACGACCGGATGGTAGAGGCGGCAGGATCAATGCCCTCCGGAGCTAGTTTAGCTGTAGCAATCTGTGATATCGACTTCTTCAAAAAAATTAATGATACTTACGGACATCTTTGTGGAGATGAAGCGCTCAAGCATTTTGTCAACGTGCTGCAAATGGAACTCGCAAATGCTGGCGTCTTGGGGCGATGGGGTGGTGAAGAGTTTGGTATTTTTTTGCCGTTAACCTCAGAAGCAACCAAGCCATTAGAAGAAGCTGTTACGACGCTTAATGCTGTGCGAATGTCTATCGAACATGCCCCCCTAAGTTGGGAGAACGAGACTGTCTCCATTACGATGAGCGTGGGTGTTGCGTTGTGCGACAGTGCTAAATCNAAATCCATTGGGACCGTGTTATCGCGAGCCGATGAAGGCGTTTATCGAGCGAAAGAATCAGGAAGAAATCAAGTNGTCCCGATGNAGTAATGTCGCGAATGCGACTCCCGTCATCCCCAATAGAAAGTCTGAAAACTCCTGAGAGTCTGGGAAAAGATCGGGTAAAATCCGAAATCAATGGNACACCGTTGTTGTGTCCGTCCNGTAATANTAATGTTTTGGTGAGNTAGGCTGTCTGACTTTTAATCAGNTGGTCGCAGGTTCGATCCCTGCACGCCCCACCATATTTCAGGCGCTTACGAGTGTTTTGGGNAAAANGTCTCACAGGNCNCNGCGACTCTTCCAAACTCCTAACTGTTTNCCGTCTGAAAATCCCTCCTGGAGATTGCTCAAGTTATCGATGTTTGTTGTGCGAGATAGAGTTGCCATAGTCCTTGGCGCCGGAGGTATACATTCGTACCTCTTACATTTCCATCTACGATAGTTCCATCGTCGNTAAATTTTGTATACGCTTGGTAAGTGAAGATAGCTGAGTCACCAAACTGGTTGCCCTTAAAATCTGTCACCTCCATACTTTGTATGGCCATCTTTCCTTGCCGGATACGATTGAATACCTCTTTCTTGNTCAGNACCCGTCCATGGGGTGATATGTAGGTTAAGTCGTNAGCAACACAACGATCCAGTGTATCCAAGTCCCCTGCGACCAATGCACGTATACGATCTTCGTGAACCGCTTTTAAATCATCATCCATCTTATCCGCCTCCATCTGAAAA
The DNA here is from genome assembly GCA_002171735.1 of Proteobacteria bacterium TMED61. GTDB lineage: Bacteria > Pseudomonadota > Gammaproteobacteria > Arenicellales > UBA868 > UBA868. Next base: position 12,781 of record NHDO01000048.1, read on the forward strand.
CCTTTTAGAGTGGTAACGCTTTATNATGCTTGGGTATAAATCAGCCCGNCTCTCCAGCTTTGTTGAAGACCCNGTGAGGTTCTTCGTNGAANCACTTNATTAAANGTTGAATTCAANNGCATCATACATTTTTTCGGNAGCAAAGGCTGAAGCAGGCTGCGACTTTTNCCCGAACTTAAATTACATGGTGCNGTTCTTGTAACTGGNGAGAGTTGTCANATGTGTTGGGCAAAAATNTGAACCCGGTGGAACCTNCGAACTNCATAGCCACCACATGAGCAGATGAGTGTGATGGTTTCAGGTTGTATGCACTTAACAGTTGGAGACGAAGTCNGTGATANCGGTCTGGGAGATATGTGGTACNCACCAGCGAANGNGGAACATGGCGGCGAAATCCTTGGTGACGAGCCNGTAANTTTTATAGACGTTTACGCNCCACCTNCGCAGTGGATTNCTAAGTGGATTGAGGAGAACCAGAAACCTACCGATCCGAGTATTTATAAAGATATAAATGTAAATAACGTCTTAAACCNACTTGANGCTAAGTATCCGCATACCGTTNGCTAGACCTCGAAAGAGCGTCTNCATATGCCGCCAGNGCAGCTNTNGCTCAGGTCNTCGTCGGGNATTGTNTCCAACCGNAGNTCATNCGTCGGGAGGNCGNCCNCGTACAAGAAGCCCCGATTCAACATGNCCATNTTTAACCTCGATGTTGGCTGAAACGTAGTTGAACAGGATGCCATATCGCCACTGGTTAGAAGTGTTACCGCCGGATCCATGAATGGTCAACGGATGATGAATGCTCGCTTGCCCAGCACGAAGGGAAAACTCAATTGCACTTTGATCATCAACTTCAACATTAATACGCTGTCCGCGCCGGAGCATGGATGAAGCATCACCCGTTGCGATGTGCGGGAGTTGGCCTCGCGTATGGCTACCTGGGATAGCCCTCATTGCACCGTTTTCCAGGCTCACATCGCTGACCGCCAACCATACCGCTACCATTTCATCTGCAGGTTCCAGGGGCCAATAGGTCGCATCCTGATGCCAGCCGAAGTATTTTTTAGATTGCGGCGCNTTNAAAGGGATNGATGCATCCCAAAGCAGAATGTCNCCACCGATTAGAGTTGCAACGTGATCGAGNATNCGGGNGTGAAACGCCAGATCGGCAACCCATCTTAAGGCAAGGTAGGATTTCGAATANACCCAGTTAGANAAGTTCGGGGTTNTNTTGGTTCTNGGANATGAATGCCTGTAGTTTNAGTCNGATTGATTGAACTTCGTCATCATTCAGGACATCAACACTTCGTATCAAACCGTCACGACGATAAGAATCACTCAGGCTTACGGGATCCATGGACACTCTCTGACGAGCCTCGGTATCGCAATTCTAATGCTTTGACTTGTTCATTGGATTGCCCTGCAGATTTACTGCAAGAGTATTCTCTCGCTGGATTAAAGCATCTGACTTCTAATCAGGTGTTCGCAGGCTCGAGATACAAGTGTTATTTCTCAAACCCGGTTATGACGTTACCTACGTTGCGACCAAGGGCGGCCATTGCGTACCCACCTTCCAGAATAAAATGGGTTGGCAACCCAGCAAGTGAGATTAACTCTCCTATCCTCAGGTAGTCTTCGCTTTCAAGTGCAAAGCCCCCGACCGGGTCGTCTTTGTAGGTATCGACGCCAAGCGATACGATCAGTACGTCTGGTCGGTAGGCCTGGAGCCGGGATATCGCATGTTGAAGAGCCTCGCGGTAATCGTGCCAGCCCGTCGCCAGTGGCATAGGAAGATTTACATTGTAATTCTCGCCCTCACATGCGCCGGTTTCCTGGGCATACCCCATCAGAAAAGGATATTCATCCTCGGGTCGAGCGTGCAGTGAAAGGTAGAGCACGTCATTTCGTTCGTAGAAGATTCTCTGAGTCCCATTGCCATGATGGTAATCGACGTCAAGAATGGCGATACGATCAATTCCTGCATTGAGATAGAACTGAGCCGCGATCGCAGCATTATTCAGATAACAGTATCCTCCTGCCAGATCCCCAGAGGCATGATGTCCCGGTGGTCGGCATAAGGAAAAGACAGCCCGCTCTCCTGCAGTTATTGCTGCACTGCCGGTGAGTGCGACATCAACTGCAGAGCGCACTGCTTTCCAGGTGCCCGCCACGATGGGCACGCAGACATCGAAGGTGTAACAGGACAGCATGGAATGGACTGATTCATTGGGAACCTGATCCATCCCACGCATCCCGAAGGTATAAGCGGTCGCAAATCCGCCGGGCCCAAATTCCTTTTTCCACAGCGAATAGGCGACTTCAAGAAATCTGACAAAGCCCGGATCATGAATGGCATGAATATGATCATCCGGGAATACGTCGGGTTTGACGATATCCTGAAAGCCTGCATCGGCAAGCCCCTGGATTACGAGGTCCATTCGCTCAGGACTCTCAGACATCGGGATCATCTGGTCATAGCGCATTTCCTTAGCACCAGCGTGTTCACGATGATCATCTGTGTAAATTAATTTCATAGACCAATTCCCCAGAAACGGTCGCTGCTAAATGGGTTACCCGTTACGCTTTTGTTATCAACCGATTTCCTACTAAAGGGAGTGGCGTGTAGCAGTGTTTGGGTGAGTTAAAGCATCTAATTTTAAATCAGGTGTTAAACCTAAAATCCACGATTTAATAGCCATTCGCGGCTCTTGCAGGTATAAATCAACCTGGATCAGGGGATAGCTGGGGGCAACAATTGGCGAAATACATTTTTTCGGCAGCCGAGGCTGAGGCAAATTCTGACTTTATTAGGGATCGCAAAAATCATACAGCACTTCTCGTAACTGGCGAAAGTTGCCAGTTGGTTTGGGCAAAATTTGAACCCGGCGGAACCTACCAACTGCATAGCCACCCTCATGAGCAGATGAGTGTGATGGTTTCAGGCCGGATGCGTCTTAAAGTCGGCGACGAAGTCCGTGATATCGGACCGGGCGACATGTGGTACGCACCAGCGAATGTGCAACATGGCGGGGAGATTCTTGGTGAGGAGCCCGTTGTTTTTATCGACGTTTATGCGCCGCCTGCCGAGTGGATCGCTCAATGGATTGAGGAGAACCGGTAAAGAAATGAAGAATGAAATCTCAATTAGTTACTTGGTTTCCTACGCTTTTACCAAGACTTCATGTAGCAAACTGACATGATCAACGTATTTTTTCGCCGTATTGTCTTCTTATTGTTTCTGTTCGGATGCACTGTGAATGTTGGACTTGCGTCTGAGTTGCCGATTACTGTTTGGAAGACTGCTAGTTGTGGGTGTTGTCAGGCGTGGGTAGATTATCTGGCGGACAACGGGTTTGCGGTAACTGCGCACAACGTTGAAGATGTGACGCCAATTAAGCAGGAACTAGGATTGACAAACCCAGCGCTGTATTCCTGCCATACGGCTCTAATTGATGGATATATCGTTGAAGGCCATGTGCCTGCCTCTGACATCAAAAGGCTGCTCGCGGAGCGTCCAGAGATCATTGGCATCACAGCACCTGGAATGCCCCAGATGTCTCCTGGAATGCATAGTATCGAGCCGAAAGGCTATGATGTACTCCAGTTCAACTCACACCAGCAGTTGAGCATTTTTTCTCGTTATTGATGTAGTTGACAAACTTTATAGTCGCGAACCAGCAATCGAAGTTTGACTGAAACAATACAGAGAATATGGGTCGATGCCGATGCGTCACCTAAAGCCGTTAAAGAAATTCTTTATCGTGCATCTGAGAGAACCAAGATTCCTGTGACATTTGTCGCGAACCAGTTTCTTGAGGTGCCGCGTTCGTCATTGATTTTCGCAGTAAAGGTAGCGTCCGGTTTTGATGTTGCCGATAACTACATCGTCGAACATTCAAATAAAGGCGATATTGCCATCACACAGGATATTCCTCTTGCGGCAGAGCTCGTTGCAAAAGGATGTGTTGTCCTTAATCCGCGTGGTGAAAGGTACACAAAAGAAAATGTTAGGGAGCGCTTGAATATGCGGGATTTTATGGACTCGCTGCGAAGTAGCGGCGTGCAAACCGGTGGGCCTGAAGCATTCAGCAAGAAAGATAGAATGACGTTTGCAAATGCCCTAGATAACGTACTGGTTCAGCGCTGACCTTTTCGCTGTAAAACGAAAGTCGCTTGGGGATCGTTGTATGCTCATCCCTGTTTTGTAGTCAGACAATACGGCGGTAGAAGGTGTTGCCAAGGATGCGGCACCAATTCAATCGATACTCAAAGGCTGGTGTTTTTCACGTGAGCCCTGTATAGTCGCGCCTCCCCAAGAAGGGGAAACGCGTTTCTGATCGTATGCTTGTCCCCCATCACCTGTGTTACTACTCGTAACGTCTCGTGGCCTTTGACGATTAATTCGCAACGACCTGGTTAAGCCAGGGCCAGCAGGGTTGCGAAACCCCCCATTATTACCATTTGTACTCAAAGCGGCGTAATTGCCGTGAGGATTATATTTTGCGATTTAACGAACTTAAACTCGACCCGAGAATACAGCAGTCGATCGACAAAGCGGGCTTTACCGAGGCCACTGAGATTCAACAACGCGCGATTCCTGTTGTGTTGTCTGGTACAGACCTGATGGCCTCGGCACAGACCGGAACCGGCAAAACAGCAGCCTTCGTTCTTCCAGCTTTACAGCGCATTTTGCGACCCTCCAAGAAACCCGGTAACGGCCCCCGTGTGCTCGTACTGACGCCTACCCGGGAACTTGCAATGCAGGTAAATCAGAATATTCGCCAGCTCAGTCGTTTCTCCAAGGTCTCTACTGGATCAATCATTGGAGGCATGGCCTATGGGCCTCAACTGAGAATGCTTCGTGGTCGTCTGGATCTGCTGGTGGCAACCCCCGGACGCCTGCTTGACCATATGGAGCAGGGCAAAGTTGATTATTCGCGGCTCGAAATACTGGTGCTAGATGAAGCCGATCGGATGCTCGATATGGGCTTCATCGATGCTGTCAAAGATATTGCTGCAGCGACTCCTAAAGAGCGCCAGACGCTGCTTTTTTCGGCAACGCTCGAGGGGCCGGTGCTAAAGATTGCGAACCAATTACTGAAGAAACCGGAAAGTATTGCCCTAGCGGCCACCAATCAACGTCATAAGTCGATCCAGCAGCATATGCACCACGCGGATAGCAAAGCGCATAAGCAGAAACTTCTGGAACATCACCTGGAGAGTGGACATCTCTTCAAATCATTAGTGTTCACAGCTACAAAACGAGGGGCAGAGCAGCTCGCCAAGGTACTTCGAGGAAAGAATCTCAAGAGTGGCGCACTGCACGGAGATATGAGCCAGAACAAACGCAGGCAAACGGTGGAAAACCTGCGAAAAGGCCGCATCGATACGTTGGTGGCCACTGACGTTGCAGCACGTGGACTGGATATCAAGGATATCAGCCACGTCATCAACTACGATTTGCCAACAGTTGCTGAAGACTATATTCATCGAATCGGCCGCACAGGGCGCGCGAGTGCGACGGGTTGCGCGATCTCATTGGTTGGTCCTGCTGACTGGAAAAAACTTTCACAGATTGAAAAAATGATTGGTCAAAAGGTGAAGAGAGAGGTTGTCGACGGTCTTGAACCAAGTAGTGGGGAGCCGAGTACTGCTGCTAAACCCAAGCGTAATGCCAAGCCCCGACGCAAGTTCAGCAAGGGCGCCAAGAGTGCCAGCACGCGCAAGCCCGGTAGTTGGCGAAAAGCCCAATCTGGCTCTAAGCAATCGAAATCTGCCCGAATAAGGAAGGCGGCGTGAGCACGAAGCGTTACCGCTGTAGCATCACCAAACGCACTACTGCCACCCCCTGAATAAACTCAGAAAGGTCCTGAGACTCGCGAAAAATTCAAGCTAGGCTGCTGGCAGTCAAACACCTTTCGTCAGCGTAAAAGATCTGTCATGGCTTAGGCTGGGGATGCGTTGGCGGGCTATCCGGACTTCTTCAAGGTCAATCACGGCACTAACGACTCCGACCTGATCTCCGCCATCGGCAAGGGCTTCACCCCAGGGATTGATGATTAAAGAGTGGCCATAGCTAGCGCCGCCGCCCTCGACTTCGCCTATGGCGCAGGGAGCAACAACAAAAGCCCCGTTTTCTATAGCGCGTGCTCTATTAAGTACATGCCAATGGGCTTCTCCGGTCTTTTGGGTAAAGGCGGCTGGGACAAAGAGGATTTCCGCGCCTGATTGAGACAACTCACGATAGAGCTTCGGGAAGCGAAGGTCATAACAGACTGTCTGACCCATTTTTGCGAACGGGGTCTGGCAGAGAACTGCATTGTTTCCGCCACGCACCGTTGCGCTTTCACAGTACGATTGCTGCTCAGAAAGATTGATGTCGAATAAGTGAATTTTGTCGTACCGGCTTAAGATGTTGCCTTGGTTATCGATAAGAAAACTCCGGTTAAGGATTTTGTTATCAGGACCGTCAATTGCGATTGAGCCGATGAGGGCAAACCTGCTCTTAGTCTTGGCAAAAGCCCGGAGCCCATTTAAGACAGGATGGGATTCTTCCGGTGCGCTGGGTGGGGCAAAAGTGGAGCCTTGTGTCTTCAGTCCGCCACAATATTCCGGCGTGGCAATAAATTCAGCGCCATTTGCTATTGCTTCTTCACCAAGCGAGATCGCCAGATCAAGCGCGGATTGAAAACCAGGCTGTGGACTGGTCTGTAGGCAGGCGATATTTAACAGTCTCTTTGAACTATCCATAAAAATTCCACCACGTTATCGTAAAAGACGGGCACCGCTGAAAATTACGACCGCGTTGCTCTTGACCAGGCAAATTGACCCCACTCTTTGTCTACGGGCGTTTTCGTTAAGTGATTTACGTAATTGCTGAGCACTTTCTCTGAGATACCCAGTACTACTTCTAAAATATTCCGACGGGTGTAACCTGCATCAAGAAATGCCTTGATTTGCGCATCACTGGCGTGCCCGCGGTTTCTGACTAGGATAAGCGTGAAATCGCGCAACGCTTCTAATCTGGGATCCGGCAAGGGAGTTTCGTCGCGCAGTCCGTCATTCAGTTCATCACTGACATTCATTGCTTTTGCCATAAAGGTATGAGCCGGAACACAATAATGACATTCGTGCTCGACATTGATGGTTTGCCAGACAACCGTTTTTTCATCATCGCTCAAGGTTGTATTGTCGAATGCATCAGACAGAGCCTTATAGCCACGCAGGGCTTCGGGTGACTCAGCCAGCATTCCATAAAAGCCGATGATTCGCCCGAAATTCTTAGTAAACTTTTCCAGTAGCGGCTTGCTTCCCTCGGGCGCACTGTCCAGATCGTGCAAGGTAAATTCTGTAGACATCTTTTCCTCCTTTTCTAAATATTGACTGACTACTTTGGTTTAACAGGCTTCGACACGAAGACATTTAGTCAAAAAAGACGAAGCATCGTGTCTCGATACTTTCGCGGTTCGTTTCCATTGTATTGTTGACGGTTGGATCATCAAAGGACGTATGTAAGGTAAATCTGGCACGTCCGTCATCGACGGAGTCATAGACTTTAAAGAGCAGGGCCTCATCCATTCGCATTAGTGGAAAATAACACCAGCGATGTGACGGACTGAAGGTGGCCATCTGGACAGCGCCGACCCGGTCTTTGGAGATACGCGGTACGCTCACGAGATCGTCCTTTGAAACCGAGGACGCATCACACAAGGCGAGCGGGAAGTTTCGTACGGGCTGCTTGATAGAGCGCCATGTGTTGATGATGGCAAAACGATTCTCTGTCAGCTTGTCAGCTTCATCAGGAAAAAAGTCTCGCAAACGCCTGGGCCCTGATTCATCATCATAGTCGTTATGAATCGTTGAAGCGGGTTCGCGGATACCCTGCGTGCGTTGGGTTTCAATCGATGAAGCGCGTCGAGTGTGATCGAAAATCTCTACCCTTCGCGCTCCGGTGATATCCATCAGAAGCGTTTTGACTTCCCCCTCGTAGATCGATTTGATCTCATTATCCGAGTAGAAATCGGCGACTTCAGTTTCTTGATGGCACAACATGAACCCTTCCTGGTCGAGCGAGGTGGACCTATCGCGGGCGTCATGTATCTCTACAAGTTTCGTCACGTAATCGCCTTCCTCAGAAGCGCTATCGCCGCCGCCAACAGACGGGCGAATCAATGCACTTTTCTCACTGACGGCAAGATATCGCAGTGGAATCTCAAAAGAATCAGTGACAGAGGATGGGTTCATGTGTGTGTTGTTGCTTAAGCGAACAGATCTTTCGACGAANCGAAGCATACTTGAGTCATTCGAAAAGCGGTAACATAGCTGCCACTTGATCGAGTGTTATGCAATAAGGATGAAGTCAGATGACAGACGTAGGGGTAGCAGCGACACAGATGGCCTGCAGTTGGGANNGTGATGAAAACCTGGATCGGGCGGAGAACCTGGTGCGCCAGGCGGCNTCCGGCGGGGCGTCTATCGTCCTTGTCCAGGAACTGTTTGAAACACCGTATTTCCCTATTGAGCAGTGCCATAAGCACCGTTCCCTTGCCCGCCCNTTGGGNGAAAGTGAAGTCGTTAAGCGNTTTTCGAAACTCGCAAGAGAGCTCGACGTGGTCTTGCCGATTAGTTTTTTTGAAAAGGCCGGTGAGGTCTATTTCAACTCTGTGGCGATGGCCGATGCCGATGGCACTATCCTTGGGGTCTATAGAAAATCACATATCCCAAACGCACGCGGATACCAGGAAAAAGAATACTTCAGTCCGGGCGACACGGGTTTTCGTGTCTGGAATACCCGTTACGGCAAAGTCGGCGTACTCATCTGCTGGGATCAATGGTTTCCCGAGGCGGCAAGGTGTCTGACCCTGATGGGCGCCGACATCATTCTTTACCCCACCGCGATCGGCTCAGGTCTTGGGGGCGGCGGAGACATGCTGACTGGCAATGATTCTGTGGACGCCTGGCGCAACGCGATGTGCGGACATGCGGCGTGCAATATTTTGCCGGTCGTTGCCTCCAACCGGATCGGCCGGGAATATATGACCGAATCACCGAAGGTGCATCTCGATTTTTACGGCAACTCCTTTATTGCCGATCACGAGGGCCAGGTCGTAGCGCAGGCGGGAAGAGATCAGGAAGAGGTACTGATACACCGCGTTGACTTCGATCAGGTCAAAGAATACCGAGANTCCTGGGCAGTCTTTCGGGACCGCCGACCTGACCTTTATGGCACGCTCGCCACNCTNGATGGCAGATGATACCCGGCTGGGCAGCAGCCGTTTTGCGGNTTAGAGAGNGTTAAACGGGNTTGATAGATTCGCCGCTGATTGCGGTGGACTTGCGTCCATCAGTCCCGACAGGCACCTCGCCGTTCAGGGTAACCCGGTAGAGTTCGCGATCGAAGTCGGTATCAAAGATGTCGCCGATGGCCTGATGCTGGGTGGCGCGATTGTCCCAGAAGGCAATACTCCCGGCGCTCCAGCGAAATCGGATCGTGAACTCCGGCTGCAGGCAATGCTCCCAGAGATATTCCAGCAGACACTGGCTTTCTCTGGGGGTCAGACCGACGATGTGGTCAACATAGGCCGCGTTGGTAAAGAGTATTTTTTCACCTGTCTCGGGGTGGACAGCAACCAAGGGATGCTCGGACACCATGGTGTGCTCCTCGATCAGCTTGTTGTATCCGCTTTTATCCTTGGAATCGGCGGCGCGCCGATACTGGTGAATGGCCCTCAGCGAGGACAGGAAGGCCTGCATCGGCGGCGACAGCGCCTCAAAGGCCTTGGCCATATTGAGCCACTGGGTATCGCCCCCATAAGGTGGCAAGACTACAGAACGAAGAATTGATGCGGCCGGCGGGTTAATGGCTGCAGTGATGTCAGTATGCCATCCGGTCCAGGCCCGCTTGATTGCGACGTTTCCGCCCTGAGCGGTCCGGCGTTTTACCACCGGATAAATCTCGGGGTATTCACTATGATTGCCGAAGATGACGTGGCCTGGCGTGGGTTCGCCGAACTGCTTTGCGAGCGCAATATGCTCGGGATGCGTAAGTTCCTGTCCACGAAAGAATACCACCCGCCACTTGAGTAATGCACCGCGAATCTCATCGATCTGGCGGTTAGTGAGCGGGTAACGCAGGTCAACACCACCGATTTCGGCGCCGGTGTGTACCGACAACGGTGTTATCTGGACTTGGNCAGAGACGATGGGTTCCTGAGCCGCCATTGAGATGCAATATGAATCAGGGTAGGTTCACCAGCCCAGAGTATAGTTCAAGAAAAAATGGTTAAACAATGGCANNATTTAGNATGAGTACAGGTACCGTAGAGNCGGCTGACCGTCAGCNCTATCGCAAAATTACCCAAGTGATTTCAGGGCAGCCGACATCTGATGGCGCGGGTGTTCGCCTGACGCGATACATCGGTTCNCAGTCTCTGCCCGAACTCGACCCATTCCTGNTGCTGGATTTTTTCGAATCAGATGATCCGGGGGACTACATCGCCGGCTTTCCNTCTCATCCTCATCGGGGTTTTGAGACGGTCACGTATCTTTTGGCAGGAAAGATGCGCCATGAAGATAACGCAGGGCNCGGCGGGATAATCGAGGCTGGCGGGATCCAATGGATGACGGCAGGGCGGGGGATCATCCACTCGGAAATGCCGGAGCAGGAAAACGGGCGGCTTGCGGGATTCCAGTTGTGGGTAAATCTCCCTGCCAGCGACAAGCTTTGTAATCCGGCTTATCACGANTATGCGAAGGATCAGATTCCNCTCGAACATCGCGCTGAGGGAGTCGATGTCAGTGTGATTACCGGTGTCACTGATCAGGGAACGACCGGACCGGTAAAGGCGGTGGTTACGAAGCCGTTATACCTTGATGTCAGTTTGTCTCCCGGGACNAGCCTTGTGGAGTCGATTCCAGAAGGTCATGCCGGTTTTGTTTTTGTTATCGACGGCAAGATATCCATACGATCAGATGGGGCCAGTAATTCAGTCTCGGCAAGACAGTTGGGAGTTCTCAGCGCTGGTAATTCGGTGCACATTGAGGCTGAGGATGCTGACTCAAGAGTTTTGNTGGTTGCAGCACAGGTTTTGAGTGAGCCAATCGCTCGCTACGGTCCGTTCGTGATGAATACAAGCGCCGAGATCGAACAGGCTATNCGTGATTTCAANACTGGCCAGTTTTAAGGCTAGGTNTTTTTGCCTCACCTACAACACCATCTGATCTTATGATCTCAGGNGCGCGTGAGGTGACCCGACTCGCTATACGGGACGCGGTGGGTTTCCCCTCGATCACGCTGCTCGCCAGCATGACGGGTTTTGGGTCTTTGGTNCATGAGAGTGGTCTTCCTCTTGCGATGGCGATTGCAGCAACTGTTGGAATCTGGGGACTGCCGGGTCAGTTGGCGTTAGTCGAGATGCACGTTGCAGGCGTTTCAGCGTTTTTTGTGATTCTGGGCGTGTCACTTGCTAATGCGAGATTTCTCCCCATGGTGGTGTCGTTCATGCCGCTTATGAATAAGGAGCGATCCCGTACCCGATGGAACTTTGCNCTGGTTCAGATGTTGTCCATCAACTCTTGGGCTGCAGGCTTAAAGCGCTTTCCAGAGATCGAGCAAAACTTGCGCCGCCGTTACTACATTGTTTTTGCTGTCATTTGCATGAGCGCGGGAATTCTNGGTACGGTCATCGGCTANGTAGGAGTGGGGTTGATGCCGCGGCCAATCGCNNTGGGGCTGATCTTCATGAACCCGTTGTTTTTTGCTGTCCTGCTTGCGGGTGTTCAGAGCAGGGCTTCGATGATCGCGCTCATTGTGGGTGCCCCGCTGGGGGTCATATTCCATCTTGTGACGCCGGATCTGGATCTTCTTCTGACGGGTGCCGTGGGNGGTACGCTGGCGTTCTGGCTGAATAAGCGACTCCCTAATCAGGAATCAACCGAGTGACGGATTTACCGGGCAATGCACTTGCGCTTTTAACTCTCGGCGCTATAGCCGGCACCTATATATGGCGTTGGGCCGGAGTGATGTTTGCAGCAAGAGTTAANAGCGANGGCCCTGTGTTTCAGTGGGTAACTTTCGTTTCCTACGCAATGTTGGGCGGGCTCATTGCAAGAATGGTTATTCTGCCGATCGGACCNTTGATGGAGACACCNCTTCTTTTTAGGTTCCTGGCCTTTGTTATCGGTGTAGGGTTGTTCTTTGTCCTNGGGCGNCAGGTTTTGCCCGCNGTCTTCATAGGCGTTGCATCGTTCATTTTTCTGGTGTCATATTTCTAGCAGTGAACGGTGTGTCGCAATACACAAGCAATGGGTCGCTACTGAAATAACAGGGTTCTTTCCTCGGAATAAGACTGGGCAGATCTAGGCTCCGCTCGATGACTCGTTTGAGTTTCAGGGACAGAAATGCCGTTAAAGATTTTGGCTTTGGGTGGTGACGGTATCGGCCCCGAGGTCGTCAGCTCAGGTCTCCAGGTNTTGGAGGCGGTAGCCGGTACCCTNTCCCTGAAGGTNGACATCACTGAAGATCTGCTCCACGGCGCAGCCTGGGATGNGCACGGNACNTTTATACGTCCTGAAACCATCCGCNCCGCCCATGGTTCCGATGCNCTGNTNGTGGGNGCNGTGGGTGGANCNAAGTGGGATCACATCAAGNTTGATGGTGGACCTGAAGAGCAGGANGGGCTGATGAAGTTGCGTCACGAGCTTGAGGTTTTTGCGTCTCTGCGTTGGGCCCGGGCGTATGATCCGTTACTTTCCCGTACACCTTTCAGGCCTGAGGTAGCTCGAAACGCAGACGTCATGGTGGTTCGAGAACTGTGCGGAGGCGCCATGTTCTCACCAACCCGGGGGATCGATGAGACTGGCAAGAGTCGTCGCGCCTATGACCTCAATGAATACACGGAAGCCGAGATCGCACGCTTTGCAAGGATCGGGTTCGAAGTGGCCCGGCGCCGCCGTGGAAAAGTGCTCTCGGTGGATAAGGCTAACGTTTTCATGGCGAGCAAATTGTGGCGTGAAGTAGTTCAAGAGATCGGCGCCAGCGAGTTTCCGGATGTGACGCTGACTCATTTTTTTACAGACAACGCTGCGTATCAGTTGTCCTGCCGGCCGGGCGATTTTGACGTTATTTTGGCAGATAATCTTTTTGGCGATATTCTTTCAGATCAGTCGGCGGCAATTTCTGGATCATTAGGGATGCTGCCGTCTGCGTGTTTGTCTCATCTTTGTGCCGGAGGGCGGTCTGAAAAGCCCGCCATATATGAACCGGTTCATGGTAGTGCGCCGGATATAGCAGGCACTGGCTTAGCCAACCCGATTGGTGCGATTCTTTCGGCAGCCATGCTGCTGGAATACAGCGCTGCAGAGCACGAGTCTGCCCGCAAAGTTTTAGCTGCTGTGGAGTCCATGCTGCAGGCAGGATTCGCAACGCCAGATTTAGGTGGCACAAACACAACACAAGAGATCACCGACGAGGTGATCCGGCAGGTGCTGCGCGCTTAGCGTTTCAGAGAGTCAATGGAATTCGATTACGTCATCGTCGGCGGTGGATCTGCGGGTTGTGTGCTGGCGGCTCGCCTGGCATCAACCCCGGAAGTCAGCGTCTGTCTCATCGAGGCGGGAGGGAAGGGCAGAGATCTCTTTATCAGAATGCCGGCTGGTAATGGACAGGTCTTTGGTAACCCGAAACTGGATTGGGGATTTGAGTCGGTCCCGCAAACTGCGCTGAACGGACGAAAAATCTATTTTCCAAGGGGAAAGTCGCTCGGGGGTTCTTCAATACTGAACGGCATGATTTATATCCGGGGCGTTCCGCAGGATTACGATGCATGGCGGGAAAGTGGTCTTCCAGGCTGGGGATTCTCAGACTTGTTGCCGTACTTTCGCCGATCTCAGGGTGCCGTTAACCGCGAGGGACCCTGGCACGGAGTCGATGGCCCCGTGAAGACCGAAGCCTCTGTCAATTTTGGAGAGTTGGAGCGGGCATTTATTGAGGCTGCAGTGGCCTGTGGTCATAGACGTCTGGATGATTTTAACGGCCCTGACCGTACAGGCGTCGGTCGTATGGACAGCACGGTTTACCGCGGAATTCGACAGTCATCTGCGATCTCGTATCTTGCAAAGCCGCCTCCAAATCTTCAGATCCTGACCCATCGGCACGTGGCTCGTGTGGTTCTTGAGGGCAGCCGGGCGACTGGCATCGAGACTTTATCAGGAGAACGCATTTATGCGGGCAAGGAGGTAATCCTGTGTCAGGGTGCGTTCGGAACACCGCAGACCCTGATGTTGTCAGGAATCGGGCCTTCAGAGCATCTCAAACAGCACGGCATCACCGCCGTGGTTGATCTGCCGGGTGTCGGCCGAAATCTCGCTGATCATGTCGATGTATCGATGCAATATCGGTCTGATCGTATGGATTTAAGCCTCGCCCGGCACCAGCGCCTGGATCGGGCGGCGTTGCTTATGGCGAGATGGTTACTGAATGGGAGCGGTCCGGGAGGGGGTGCTTTTTTCTCTGCGGTAGTTTTTCATGCACTGAAGGATCCGGCGATGCCTGAGTTCGAGACCTTTATGACACCCATGATGATTGATGAGAATTTGACTGTGGGCCGCATAGAAAAGACTCCGTTGCTGCAACGCCTTGGTCGAAAACTTATGGTGAAGGGTAGACAGGTAGCACGGCCCGGCGTTCAAATTGATATCAATCTGGAGCGACCAAGATCTCTTGGAACGGTGAGCCTGGCGAGCGCCAATCCGGCTGACCACCCACGCATTGACCCCCGTTTCTTTTCGCATTCCGATGATCTCAACGAGATGGTATCCGGCGTCAAAACCATGCGCGAGATCATGGCGCATCCTGAGATTGCCAAATATGTAACGGGTGAGATTGGGGCTTGGAAGGAAGCAAAGACGGATGCTGAAATTATTGAAGCGATCCGAAAAACCGCCTACACCGGGCATCATCCCTGTTCCAGTGCCAGAATGGGCCCTGACGAGGAGCCTCTTGCCGTGCTGGACAGTGAACTGCGCGTACGGGGTGTTGAAAATTTACGGGTCTGTGATGCGTCCGCCATGCCGTCTCAGATCACTGGCAATCTCAATGCAACAGTGATCGCGATGGCTGAAAAAGGGGTCGATTTGATTTTAGGGAAATCTCCACTACCGCCGGAGGACCCACGAATGTGACTCAGGCAGAACGTACGAAGATCGAAAGACTTTCTTGCGAAAAAGACGGCATTACCATCAATTGGCGTGATTGCACCGTCAGTCATTTTCATTTTATTTGGTTACGCCATCAGTGTGAGTGCGCGCAATGCGGATCCTCTTTAAATGGTGTCCGGGGACTTCGGTTGGACCTGATTCCGGAGAGTCCAAAACCTCATAAGTATTCATTCGATTCGGACTCGTTACATCTTATCTGGGACGGAGACGGACATGCCTCAACCTACGAGGCAAGATGGTTGCGTGATCATTGCTATTCTGCAGAAGAGCGGGCACTACGAAAGCACCAGCCGGTGCTCTGGGATAAGAAAATAGAAACCGATCCACCTACTTTTATTTTTTCAGAAGTTGAAAACAGTTCGTCTCGTCGTCTTGAAATGCTTCAAGCAGTTTGTGATTATGGATTCTGCAAAGTCGAGGGCGCGCCGGGCTTGGCTCAGGAGGCGGATAGATTAGTTGAGCTCGTTGGAACAAAGAGGATCACTCACTATGGAGATTTCGAACTTTCCAACAAGAAGATGAGTGACACCTCCGATGATATAGCGACGCTAACGGAAAAGGATTCTATTAATAATGTTGGAGATATCAGGCAGGCGTTGCAGCCGCATTGCGATGAAACCTACCGAACGTCAACGATCGGAATTACGATATTTCAGGTCTTTGAGCCGAGCACAGAAGGGGGTCACTCCACTTTAGTCGATGGATTTGAAGCCGCGCGGCGCTTTCACACAGAGTTTCCTGATGATTTTGAAGAGCTGGTGAGAACGCCTCTGACAGGACAACGGTTTGACCCCAAACATGCCGAGGGGGAGCTTCCTCGGTGGTATCGGTGCACGCTTCCCATGATCCGTTTAGACGAAGATCAAGAAGTCTGCGGTATTCGAGTTAACGAAAGACAGATCGCTCCTATCGATCTCCCTTATGATCAGGTTGTTCCGACCTACCGTGCGCTTCAGAAGTTTTTAAAGATTGTTTATGACCCAAGTTTAATAATCTCATTTCCACTAACAAAAGGCGATAGCCTCATTTTCAACAATCAAAGAGTTCTTCACGGGCGTACCGCTTTCAAGTTGGAAGATCCAGGTCGCCAGGTTTTGACCAATTCTGTAGATCTTGAGGATCTTTACTCTAACTTGCGGATACTCAGGCGTCGATTGAAGCCTGAAGAGCCTCTCCAAACATACAGCCAAGGAATGGTTACTTAAAGGAATCCAACTATGAGGGAAGCGATGACCTGCGCAGAGGCAACGGTTCGTTTGCTGGAACGTTATGGAGTGAGTACGGTGTTTGGTATCCCGGGCGTGCACACGCTCGACTTCTGCCGGGGCCTCGATCAGGGTGTTCGTCATATCCAGGCCCGTAACGAACAGGGCGCGGGATTTATGGCAGAAGGGTGGGCGCGGGCGACGGGAGAGCCTGGTGTCGCACTGGTGATCTCGGGGCCGGGTGTCACCAATGCCAGCACCTCCCTCGGGCAGGCGTACGCTGACAGCCTGCCCATGCTATTGATCTCGGCAGATGCGGCGAGCAGCACGATCGGGAAAGGTTGGGGTGTGCTCCACGAGATTACTGACCAGACCCAGATGACGAAACCCCTGACGGGGTTTTCTGCAACCGCCCGGCGCGCGCAGGATGTTCCCGAACTGCTGGCCCGCGCATTCACGCTCTTTGCCAGTCAAAGACCCAGGCCCGTACACATCTCAATCCCGATTGACGTACAGGCTGAGCAGGTTGATGAGGATTGGCAGCCCGTGACTCTGCCTGGGCGACCGAAAGCGGATCCGGAAGACATTGCAAAGGCAGCCAACTGGCTGAAGGGCGCGAACTCCCCCCTCATTATGGTGGGCGGCGGCGCCTGCGATGCCGGTGCTGCACTGAGCCGCATCGCTGAGCGTATCGGAGCGATTGTGATTGCGTCGACGGCCGGAAAGGGAATTATCCCTGATGATCATCCCCTGTCGCTTTCGGCATCTACGGTGCGACCGGAAGTGCTACGCATTCTGCCTGAGGCAGACGTGATTCTTGCCGTCGGAACCGAACTTTCGGAAACCGACAGTTTCGTTGAACGTCTGAACTTTAAGGGCCGGATCATTCGCATCGACATAGATCCGAGCAAGATCAATGATTTCTATCCGGCGGATCTTGGCATCGTAGCCGATGCGCAGTCGACTATTCAGGCGCTAAGCGTCGAACTTAATGACTTCTGCGCAACCGGTGTCGAGGCAGCCAAGGAGCGTACGGCGCTTATTCGTTCAAAGATCCGTCAGGGACTTGGCGCGGCGGAAAAACAGCACGCCGGGGTGCTAGATGCGCTAGCGACGGTGGCGCCAACCGACATCATCTGGTCAGGAGATGCCTGCCAGCTGGTCTATACCGGCGCCTTCACCCTGCCGCTGCGCATGCCTCGAAAGTGGTTCTACCCTGCCGGGTACTGTGCTTTAGGTAACGCGCTGCCCAACGCCATTGGTGCCCGGTTGGCCCGGCCAGAGACGCCCGTGGCAGTGCTGGTCGGTGATGGCGGGTTTATGTTTACCATGCCTGAACTGCTCACAGCCGCCGAATTGAAGTTACCGATACCGATCATCATTTGGGAAAACGGAGGACTCAAGCAGATTCAGGATGATATGGATCAGCGTCAGATCAGTCGTGTCGGGGTAGAAGGCGCTAATCCCGACTTTGTGGCGCTGGCGCGGGCCTGTCATGCCCACGCGGTAGATGTCGATACCCATGAAGCCCTGCAAGGTGCTTTTGTCGAAGCCTTGCAGGCCGATCGGCCAACAGTGATTGTTTGTCATGAGGATCGGAACTAAACCAATGCCTCAGCCGCAGTCGCGCGACATGACGCTCTCGAAAGAAATATTGGCGCAATATGAGCGTGAGGGCTTTTTCTTCCCTCTGGATATATTGAGCCCAGAAGAGGTCGGTGCGGTCCGGTGCCAACTGGAGGATTTTGAGGCACGCTACCAGTCACACCCGATTGTGGGTGACGGGGAGTTCAGAACCTCCTGTCACCTCTTTTTACCATTCCTCGATGAACTTACTCGCCATCCGGCTATCCTGGCTGCAGTGTCGTCGATTCTTGGCAATGACCTACTGGTTTGGGGTACGTCTTTTTTCACCAAGGAACCACGGTCACCAGATTACGTGGCGTGGCATCAAGATCTTCACTACTGGGGACTTGATGCAAGAGATGAAGTTACGGCGTGGGTGGCATTGTCTCCGGCGAGCGTCGAAAGCGGTTGCATGCGCTTTATTGCGGCGAGCCACACGAAGGAAGCCGCCCACGCAGACCGACCTGGCGACGGCGCGATGTTGTCGCGGGGTCAGGAGTTGGCTTCACCTGTTGACGAAAGCCGGGCGGTTAATGCACCGCTGCTGCCAGGGCAGGCCTCATTGCACCATGGACTGACCTTCCACGCGTCCCTGCCGAACCGTTCAAATGACCGGCGCATTGGTTTTGCGATTCGATACATAAAGCCGTCAATGCGCCAGGCAGGAGGTCAAGCCGGGGTCGCGACCTTGGTACAGGGCGACGACAGTTATCATCATTTTGAATTGGCGCCACGGCCAGAAAGAGTTGCGGCACCTGAAAGCATTGCGGTGTGGCAGCATGCCCTGGGCATCCAAAAAAAGATCAATTTTCGTAACATGAACGCCCCTGCTGAAGGGAAGGAACCTTAAGAACATGAAGAGCTATCAGTATTTTGCGGCGAATGCCTGGCACGACCCCAGCACCGGGAGTTATTTTGAAAGCGAGAATCCAGCAACGGGTGAAGTGTGGGCGAAGCTCCCGGACTGTAACGCTGAGGATGTTAACCGGG
The DNA here is from genome assembly GCA_002171735.1 of Proteobacteria bacterium TMED61. Classification (GTDB taxonomy): domain Bacteria; phylum Pseudomonadota; class Gammaproteobacteria; order Arenicellales; family UBA868; genus UBA868. The sequence goes on from NHDO01000048.1 coordinate 31,818, forward strand.
CCGTTGTCGCCGCGAGGTCTGCCTACTGCGATGGACCCTGGGGAAAACTCCATCCTGCTGAAAGGGGTCGGGTGTTGCGTCGAATCGGTGACACCATCTCCCGCCATGCCGAGCGCCTGGGTGAGGTTGATATCCGCGATAACGGCCGGGTGCCGAGCGCCACATCATCTCTTCAGCCAGGGGCCTGGCAGGTTGACAGTTTTCACTATTACGCCGGGATGTGTGACAAGTTTGAAGGTCGGGTGATTCCAGCCGAAGTGCCAGATATGCACAACTTTGTTACCTTCGAGCCATTCGGTGTTGTGGCGCAGATTCTCCCTTGGAATTCTCCCTTGGGCACCCTGATCTGGAAACTTGCCCCCTGTCTTGCTGCGGGTAACACGGTGGTGATCAAGCCTTCTGAGCAGGCAAGCTGCTCGGTACTAGAGTTGATGGACGTTCTGCTGGAGGCGGATCTGCCGCCGGGTGTGCTTAATGTGGTCACCGGGTTTGGCGCTACTACCGGTGAGCCACTGATTGATCATCCTGATGTGCGGCTGGTGTCGTTTACCGGCGGGACTGCAGGTGGCCGGGCCGCGGCTGCCGTGGCGGCACGTCAGGTGAAGCCGGTCATCATGGAACTGGGTGGCAAATCTCCGCAGGTAGTACTGCCGGACGCTGATCTTGATCTTGCGGTGAACGGTATCGCCGCCGGGATTTTTCCGGCAGGTGGTCAGAGTTGTATCTCCGGTTCGAGGCTTCTGGTGCATCGTGACGTCATCGACGACTTTACGGATCGTTTGGTCAGTGTTGTCAAAAAGGCAAGAGTGGGCGACCCGCATGACCCAAAGACCCAGATCGGCCCTATGGCCAACCGGCCGCAGTACGAGCGGGTGCTTCAGTGTATTGCCGATGCTGAGTCTGCGGGACATCGGTTGTTACTCGATGGGCGTTCAAGTTGTCGGGATACAGGCTATTACATTGGCCCCACCATCTTTTCGGATGTGCCTAATGATTCAGACCTTGCCCAGCATGAAGTGTTTGGTCCTGTGGTCTCGACTGAGGCATGGAATACCGAAGAGGAAGTTATCCGGACGGCGAATGCAACGGTGTATGGTCTCGCAGCAGGAGTCTGGTCAGGCGATGTCGCCCGGGCCATGCGGATGGCAGAACAGATTGAAGCGGGCACGGTGTATATCAATAATTATTTCAATGCCGCCACACAAAGTCCGGTGGGCGGTTTCAAACAGTCTGGATACGGTCGCGAGAACGGGTGGGAAGGAATGCGTTGCTACCTGCAGACCCGCTCGGTGTGGCTCTCAACGAATCCGCATCAGCCCGACCCCTTCTCAGACTGAAACCGGAAAGTGCCAGTGGAGGTTCGTTCCAAACTGACGCTTAAGGGGTCGCGGATCGATGTCTCCGCGGATAAGGCGATTGCGGTGCTCGTCACGATCTTTAAACGGATCGGTTGCGCGGAAGAACCCGCACGAGAGGTTGCCGAGCATCTGGCCGACACCAGTCTTTGCGGCATGGAAAGTCATGGTGTGATGCGCACGCTGCAGTACGCGGAGCAATTCAAGACGGGTTACATCGACCCAAAAGCAGTACCCAAAGTCGTGACGGCTGTCGGGAATGCCCAGGAAGTTGACGGTGGGGGGGGTATTGGGATCCCCGCGATGCACCTTGCGTATCGGCATGCGATTGCGGCGGCACAATCCACCGGTATTTCGGCGCTTGCCATCCGCAACGTCGGTCACACCGGACGCCATGGCGCCTTTGCAGATGCCGCTGCTGATGAAGGCTTTCTGACGATCTGCATGGGGGGCGGCAACAGAAAAAAGTGGCGACAGGTGGCGCCATACGGCGGTGCCCAGGGTATGCTGCCGACCAATCCGTGGTGTATTGGTATTCCCGGCGGAAATCGGGGACCGGTGGTGCTGGATTTTGCCACTTCCAAGATTGCGGGCGGATGGGTTTATGCCGCCCGCAGTGCCGGGGCACTGTTGCCGGAAGATTGCATTATCGATGCACAGGGCAATCCTACCTGCGACCCCGAAGATTATTTCAACGGTGGGGCGATTCTGCCAGCGGGCGGCCATAAGGGATATGCGTTAGCCCTGCTGGCGGAACTCATCGGCGAGGCTATGCTCGGGCCCTCTACCACTGAAGGAAACTGGCTGTTGATTGCCCTTGATGCACATCGTATGCGCGAGTCATCGGCCCTGTCGGGCGCCGCCGAGGAAGTGCTTGAGGAACTTCGTTCCTGCCCACCGGCTCCAGGCTTTGATCGTGTCGAAATCCCGGGAGAGCGTGAGCGTGAGCATCGGGAAAAATGCGCGGGCGTTATATCGATCCCGTCCGAAACCTGGCACCAGATCATCGCGTTGCACGACAGCCTGATGTGAAACTTTCCCCAAAGACCGAATTGATACCCGCCGAAAGAGCAGTCCGTCGACTCTTTCAGAAGGAGCGCCTGCTGGGTTGCGCTTGGGTTTTGAAGTGCGGCGTGCTTGTATTGACCGCGATTTTGATAGCACCTCTTGCATCCGCCGAGGGTCGATCAGACGACACGGTGAAGGTGATCGCAGAATCCGGCTTTCTCGATGACATCGAAGGGGTTAAACCGGTTCGGGGTGCCTCCTATGAAATGTCAGCCCCCAGGATCAGCTTACCCTCCCCGAAAAACGCGATCGTGGTCATCTATATGCACGGCACACAGAACCCGCGGTCCCGATCAAGTTGCGGTGCCTGGTGGAACGATGCACCCGCAACCTTGAAGGGGCTGGCGAANAAGGAGAACACCCATCTCTTTTTTCTGTGCTCAAAAGCGACTGACCCTGTGGGGTGGAATCATGGCTCCTGGATATTTGAAAGGGTTGAGGAGATCTCCGTTGTACTCGATCAGTTGATTGCCGCAGGTGTTGCGCCGGGAAGGATATTTCTGTCGGGCCACTCAGCGGGTGGATGGGCTTCGCTGATGGCGATGTNGATGGTGGATCAGAAGTTCAACGCAGCAATTGTCTTTGCGCCGGCTTTTGCAGGCCCTCGGGCCGAGGAGGGGGTGTACCCTATTTGGAGAGGCGAGATCCGACCGAAGCAGGNGGCCAAAATGTCATCATTCGACGTGGTGCGCGCCTTGGTGTTCGCATATGACAATGATCCCTTTAACCGGACTGCCGAGCTTGAGTTTCTTACGGACAGATATCCTGATAGTGTTGAAATAATCTCGTCTACGTGCAAGATCACGCTGCCATTGACAGGCCACCTCACCCATCTGAAAGACTGTCAGGCCGAGACGACAGAGGCGGCAATTACCAGATATCTGGAGGCCCGTCTTTCCGATTGACATGCTGATAGCTAACAAGTCTTCGTCTTGAATATATAGACGGGGACGCTGCCTATGGCATTATCAAAAGGGGCCCTCGGGGTATTCGCGGGGGAGATGAGGATGCGGTTGTTTTGAGACTATATCTTGCCAAAAAAGTCCGATTCAGCGAAACCCGTTATCTGTGATGATCCTCAATAAGATCACTTCAGTGGGCTTGGTGAGGTAGATTATCCGCAGTTAAATTAAATTAAGGAGAAGTCAGAAATGAAGTCAATTATTCTTGGAACNTACAATGAAAAAGGCCTCGAAGGNCTCACCAACAGCAGCTTTGCAAAGCGTGAAGCTGCCGCNAAAACTGCCTGTGAGGCAGCGGGCGCGAAATTGACAGATATGTTTTTCACCATCGGTTCGAGCGATGTGGTGGGGATTATGGAAGTGGACAGCGTGGAACAGGCCATTGGCCTGAAAGAGGCATTCATGGCATCAGGTGTTTGGAAGCATATTCATTTGCTGCATGAGTTTGACGTAGACGCGGCGATTGCTGCTGCAAACAAAGTGCGCGGAATCTATCAGCCAGCGGGCCAGGAATCCTGACCTGCGTTTATGGAAGGTGATGTACAAATAAAACAAATCATTGGAGTACAATAATGCCTATATCATGGGAACAGTTTGTTGATGCCTTTAGAGCAGGTTCTGACACAGGAAATATTGAGCAATTAGCCAGCATGATTACTGAAGACTTCAACTGGGTTACATCAGATATGGACAGAGAAGCCACGCTGTCTTGGACATCGGGCACTTCGTTCAAGATTAACGGTGAT
>NHDO01000049.1 GCA_002171735.1 Proteobacteria bacterium TMED61
CATTAGCATCAATATCAAAAGTTACTTCTATTTGTGGGAAACATCTTGGCGCATTTGGTATGCCAACCAGTTCAAAGTTTCCAAGCAACTTATTATCTGATGCCATTTCTCTTTCACCTTGTAAAACTCTAATAGAAACAGCAGGTTGATTATCTTCCGCTGTCGAAAAAGTTTGGCTTTTTTTAGTTGGAATTGTAGTATTTTTTTCTATAAGTCTAGTAGAAACTCCACCTAAAGTTTCTATTCCTAATGATAAAGGTGTGACATCTAAAAGTAAAACATCTTTAACATCTCCTTGTAGCACCCCTCCCTGTATTGCTGCTCCCATAGCAACAACTTCATCAGGATTCACACTTTTGTTTGGTTCTTTTCCAAAAAAATTTTTAACATTTTCAACAATTTTTGGCATTCTAGTCATACCACCCACAAGAACTACCTCATTTATTTCAGCTGCACTAAAACCAGAATCCTTTAAAGCTGTTTCGCAAGGTATAAGTGTTCTTTTAACCAAATCTTCAACTAAAGCTTCTAACTTTGCTCTAGTTAATTTTATATTAATATGTTTAGGTCCTGTCTTATCAGCAGTTATAAATGGTAAATTAATTTCAGTTTGAACAGTAGAAGAGAGTTCTATTTTTGCTTTTTCTGCAGCTTCTTTTAAACGTTGTAAAGCTAGCTTATCAGTTTTAAGATCAATTCCACTATCTTTTTTAAACTCATTGATTAGGTAGTCTACAATTTTATCATCAAAATCTTCTCCACCTAAAAAAGTATCACCGTTGGTAGATTTAACCTCAAAAACTCCATCTCCAATTTCTAATATTGATACATCAAAAGTACCACCACCTAAATCATATACGGCTATTTTTTTTCCACCTTTTTTATCTAGTCCATATGCTAATGAAGCAGCAGTTGGCTCATTTATAATTCTAAGAACTTCTAAACCTGCAATTTTTCCAGCATCTTTAGTTGCTTGTCTTTGTGAGTCATTAAAATAAGCAGGTACAGTAATTACAGCTTTAGAAACTTCTTGACCTAAATATTTTTCTGCTGTTTCCTTCATTTTTTGTAAAATGAAAGCTGAAATTTGTGACGGAGAGTATTTTTTTCCTCTTGCTTCTAACCATGCATCATTACTATCTGACTTAACAATTTTGAATGGAGATTTGGAAATATCTTTTTTTACACTTTGATCTTCAAAATTTCTTCCAATTAATCTTTTAACTGCAAATAAAGTATTCTCAGGATTAGTAACAGCTTGTCTTTTAGCTGCTTGACCAACTAGTTTTTCATTATTTTCATCAAAAGCTACTACTGAAGGTGTTGTTCTTGCTCCCTCTGAATTTTCTAAAACTTTTGCCTGTGTTCCTTCCATTACAGCAACACATGAATTCGTAGTCCCTAAATCTATACCTATTACTCTACTCATAATTTAAATTTCCTTTCAGTGCTATATGGGTGTTTTTTGCAATACTACAAGTAAAAAAAAGCATTTTTTTGTCCATATTTTTATTAACTTTTTCTACTTTTTATCACTTTTTTTAGTTACTCCCACCATAGAAGGTCTTAATAAACGTTCTTTCATCATATAGCCTTTTTGTATTTCTTGGACAACAATCCCTGAATCTTTACTACCATCTTCAACTTCAAGCATTGCTTGGTGAAAATTTGGATCAAATTTTTTATTTATACACTCAATTGGTTCAATACCATTTTTTTTAAAAATAGATTCTAAATCTTTTTTTACAACTTCAATTCCGTTAATAATTTTATCTAAATTATTATTTTTTTTTAATAAATCATCATTTNTNAAAAGATNNNATNGCNCGATCNATATTATCGAGNANNGCNANAGATTCNTTTGCNAAATTAAATCCNCCAAATTCAAANGCTTCTTGTCTTTCTTTTTCAAATCTTCTTCTTTGATTTTCCATTTCAGCTAAAGTTCTTAGCAACTTATCTTCTGTAGCCTGCAATTTANTTTCAGNTGTTTCTTCTTTTTTCAAATCTTTATTTTGTTGAACTTCCTTGTCTTTTGGCAAAGCTTTACCTTCATTTTTTTGATCTGTTTTTGTCATCAATTTAATATATGGTCACTTTAAAAAAAAATACTAGTATAAAATGAATAAAATTAAAGAAATTTTAGTTGGCACAAATAATATTGGAAAATATAAGGAAATATGTTCTTTATTACCAAAGAGAGTTATTAAATATTCACCAAAAAAATTAAATATAAAATCACCAAAAGAGACTGGAAAAACATTTGAGGAAAATTCTTTTATTAAAGCGTCATATTTTTCNAAAAAATCAAATTTAATTTGTATATCAGACGACTCTGGTCTCGAAGTTGACATATTAGATGGATCTCCTGGAATTTTTTCTGCAAGATGGGGTGGAAAAAAAAACAATTTTGACCTCGCTATAGAAAAAGTACTTAAAAAAATGAAAATGTCAAAAAGAAACTGGGAAAAAGAAAACAAAGCAAGATTCGTATGCTCTATGACAATTTTTTTCCCAAATGGAAAAAATTTTACAAGCAAGGGGATAATTAATGGTCGTATATCAAAAGTTAAAAAAGGAAAAAAAGGATTTGGGTATGATCCAATTTTTGTACCTCAAGGNTATAATAAGACTTTTGGTGAAATGAAANTAAAAGATAAAATTTTAATCGACCATAGACAAAAAGCTTTTTTAAAATTAAGAAAGTTTTTTTATTAATAAACTTTAAGAAACTTTTTCTTTGAAATTTTATAGATTTTTAGTTTTTGATTGCTAACNTTATCTATTATTTGAAATTCTCCATGTAAGCCTTTAAATCCTTTTTTATTATATAGTTGACTTGATTTAAATTCTGAATTGTTATTAATCCAACAATAATAAATTAGTCCTAAAGCGTCATAAGCTAGAATAGAAACAGTATTTGGTTTTTCATTATACTTGTTGAAGTATTTTTTTTCGAATTTTGTTAGATTTTCAAGATTAATGGATGGGAAGTGTAAATTTTGNAGAGCTGCTTCATTAAAAAGATTTTTATCAAACCACTGATTAACTGTAAAAAAATCAACTCTTTTATGGGTTATATCTGAAAACATAAATGATGTTAATACACTCTTTAAACGTTCATCAAAATCTACAACAACAACAGAATCAAAATTGACACTCCCCAAAGTATGTTTTTGATTTAATTTTTCTAACTCTTTCTTATCTTTAAAAAGATCTGAGTTCTCAAGTATTTTTATTCTTCTTTCTAAGTCTTTTTTTCTTTCTTTGTATTTTGTTAATTTTTCTATTTCATTGGTTATTTTTTCTGGGCTAGTATCATAAAAAAAAACTCTATCAAATTTTAACTGNCTATTTTCAATAGTTTCAATTTGATCTATAAATTCAGTTCTTGGAGATAGAAGCAAAGTTTTAGAAACTTTAATTTTAGTAAAATATTTTTTTAATGCACTAATTTGTGATTTTATATTAATTCCAAAAGCAATTATATTATTTGAAACTTTATCTGTTTTATTTGTCAGGGATATAAAAGTTATACTATTTACTTCACCTAGTTTTTTCAAACTTTCATGAAAAATTGGACCAATAACAACTTTAATGCCCAGTTCTTCAAATTCTTTTGCAGATTTATAGGCNTCTAANGAATTAGCTTTACTATCTTTTGGATAAATTTTTATATTTACGTTNGATATATCGTAAAGAGCTAATTGAATTGATTTTAAAAAAGATTCACCTAGGATTTGATATTTTCCAGATAAAGGAAGGAGCACCCCTATTTTNAGGGTTTTATCATTCTCACNCACATTTTCTGCAGCCGCTATAGTATTTATAGAAAGCTGCAAATAAGCTAGTATTAAAAAAATAAGTAACTTTTTCATAAAATAAAATTTTTTTGTTAAATATTATAAAAAGCAATTTAGACATCAAATGGACAAAAATAAACAACAAACTATTAATCCTGGTCTNTACTTNATATCTACACCTATAGGAAATATGGAGGATATTACTCTTAGAGCTTTAAATGTATTAAAAAAATCAGAAGTTATTTTATGCGAAGATACAAGAAGGTCTATAAAATTACTCACTCACTTTAAAATTAAAAATAAACTTCANCCTTANCACAAATTTAATGAAAAAAGGACTTTAGATAAAGTAATTAATTTTATAAAAAATAATAAAATTGTATCTTTAATATCAGATGCAGGCACACCAATTATTGCAGACCCAGGTTTAATATTGGTTAATAAATGCATTGAAGAAAATATAGAGATACATCCCGTTCCTGGTCCCTCTGCTGTCACTTCAGCTATCAGTGTTTCAGGCTTTAAAAGCCAATTTTTATTTTATGGTTTTTTATTAAAAAAAGAAAAAGAACTAAATAAAGATCTGAAAATTTTAAGTAATATAGATTATTCAATAGTTTTTTTTATTCCAGCTAAAAAAATTAATTATTATATAGAAAAGTTTAAATTTTTTTTNGGAGATAGAAAAATTATGTTAGCTAAAGAAATGACTAAAATTCATGAAAACTTTATAAGAGGATCTATTTTATCAATTAATAAACAACCTGAAAACTTAAAAGGTGAGTTTACAGTAGTTCTATCAGAAAGAGCAATAAAAAATAACAACAAAGAAATTAGCGAATCGGTTAAAATAGAAATAAAAAAAATGCTAAAAAATTATAGTCATAAAGATGTTGCAAATTTTATATCTAAAAAAGAAGACCTTTCTAAAAAAATAATTTACAATTTTTGCTTAAAATTAAAAGAAAAATCATGAAAAAAAAAATCATNCTCTTATTTTTCTTATTTTTCTTAAATTCATGTGTTGGATCTTCTACAAGTGGTGTATTTGGCTCTGGAGTAAGTATTGCTTTAGATCCAAGAACTTTAGGCACTCAAATAGACGATTCCATTATGCAAAAAAACCTACAAGCCAGATTAGTTTTAAGTGAAAAAAAATATTTAGTTAGTATATCTGTTAAAGTTTTAGATGGTAGAATTTTTTTAGGAGGTAAAGTAGATAATCCTGAAGAAAAATTAAAAATAACCAAGATGGCTTGGGAAACTAAAGGTGCACGCTCTATAAAAAATAATATAGTAATAAAACAAAAATTTTCTATTAAAACTACTGCTATTGATGTCTTAATTACTTCCCAATTAAGGACTGCTTTGATTTTAAATAAAAATGTAAAAGCAGCAAATTTTAATATTGATACTATTAACAAAAAAACTTATGTTTTTGGAATTGCTAGTTCAAATGACGAGAAAAAAGAAATTATTCAAGAAGCAAAGCAAATAGTTGACATGAAAGAACTAGTTACTAGCATTTTAATGGTTGCTGATTTAAGCAGGCAAAGAGAATAATTTAATTTTTTTTCTTATTATTATAATCTATTATGTCTGATGAATAAGCGGCAACAGAAGCCAAGTTTAATATTTCACTTGTAGATGATCTTAATGGTGCAATTTCAATAGGTTGCCCTAATCCAACTAATAAAGGGCCAACGACTTTAACAGCGCTTAAGCTTTTCATTAATTTGAANGAAATTGCAGCACTATGTCTACCAGGCATAATTAAAATATTTGCATTTCCAACAATTTCAGAAAAAGGGTAGAGTTCTTTNAAATTTTCATCTAGCGCTACGTCTGGCTGCATCTCACCATCAAATTTAAAATCAATTTTTTTATTTTTTAATATCTCCACTGCATCTCTTAAATTTTTTGTAGCTCTAGTTTTAGGAGTTCCAAATGTTGAATGAGATAANAATGCTACCTTTGGCTCAAAACCAAACAATCTAACAACTCTTGCTGAAGANATTGCTATTTGTGCAAGTTGTTCAGCGGTTGGTATTTCATGTACAGTTACGTCAGCAATAAATACAGTTCTTCCTCTATTAACCATAATATTTAGACCATAAAGGATTTCATCTTTTCTTGTTTCAACAACTCTTTTTACTTTATCTAGGGTAGATGTATATCTTCTTGTATTTCCAGTAACCATAGCGTCTGCATCACCACATGAAACCATACAAGATCCCCAAACAACTCTATCACTTCTAACTAATCTATCACAGTCTCTTTCTAAAAGACCTTCCTTCCTTTGCATTTTTNCATAAAGAAATTTTGCGTATTTTTCTCTTTTAGAATTATCAGTAGAGTTAATTATCTCTATGTTATAATTTTCATCTAAACCAATTTCTTTAAANTTTTCTTTAACTATTTCTTTTTTTGCAATTAATATTGGGGTTCCAAGACCATTACTTTTGAAAGCGATTGCTGCTTTCAAAGTATTTTCATCTTCACCATCTGCAAATACAACTCTTTTTTGAGATTTTTTTATTTGGTTATTTATACCTTGCATTATGGTTGCTGATGGATCTAACCTTTGTTTTAATTGTTCTTTATAAATTTCAAAATTATCTATTTTTTTTCTTGCTACNCCACTTTTAATAGCTGCCCTGGCTACNGCAACAGGTATTACACTAATTAATCTTGGATCAAAAGTTGAAGGTATTATATATTCTTTTCCATATCTTGGTCTTTCCCCACCCATAGCAGCCACAACTTCATCAGGNACATTTTCTCTNGCAAGCTCAGCTATGGCATAAGCTGCAGCAACTTTCATTTCTTCATTTATTGTTTTTGCCCTTACATCAAGNGCTCCTCTAAAAATATAGGGAAATCCTATTAAATTATTTACTTGGTTTGGATAATCAGATCTTCCTGTTGCAACAATAGCATCATCTCTAANTTCATTAACTTCTTCNGGAGTAATTTCTGGATCAGGATTTGCACAGGCAAAAATTATNGGNTTNTTNGNCATGCTTTTNACNANTNNTTTNNTNAGNNCNCCTTTAGTCTGANAAACCNANAAAAACNTCTGCACCNTTNATTGCNTCTTCAAGNGTTCTATTTTTTGTTTCAATTGCATGGGCAGACTTCCATTGATTTAGATTATCTCTCCCTCTATAAATTACGCCTTTCCTATCTACCATCGTGATATTTTTATTTTGAACACCGCTATTTTTAAATAGATTTGTACATGCCATAGCTGAAGCACCGGCGCCACTTACAACTACTTTAATATCTTTAATTAATTTTTTAGATATATCTAAAGCATTAATTAAAGCTGCTAAGGTTATTATTGCAGTTCCATGTTGATCATCATGAAATATTGGAATATCCAGTTTTTCTTTTAATTTTTCCTCTATAATAAAACAGTCAGGAGCAGCTATATCTTCTAAATTAATTCCTCCAAAACTTTTTCCCAAAATTGATATTGAATTAATAATTTCTTTTGCGTCTGACGAGTCTATTTCTAGATCGATGGAGTCGATATCTGCAAATCGTTTAAATAGAATGGCTTTACCTTCCATTACAGGTTTTGAAGCTAATGCACCCAAATTACCAAGCCCAAGTATTGCTGATCCATTACTAATAACTGCAACTAAATTTCCCTTAGTTGTATAGTCATATGCAGCATCTGGATTTTTTGCTATTTCCTTAACTGGAGCGGCTACACCAGGAGAATAAGCTAAAGCTAAATCTCTTTTACTCGTCATTGGTTTTGAAGATAGA
>NHDO01000050.1 GCA_002171735.1 Proteobacteria bacterium TMED61
ACGTTTCCATCAGTACCACCTGTATTGGTTACGAAAGCATTTGTAGCTGCAGTAAGTTTGAGTGTATCTGTACCTGCTCCACCAACGATTGTGTCTTGGTTGGTTGCATCTGTGTAAGCAAGTGTAGCGAGCATCTCAAATGTGTCACTACCTGCTCCACCAGTCAGTGTTAGGTCCCCAGCAGCTCCTGAAGTAACTTTTAGGTCACCCGTTGCATTTGCTGCGGTCACAGTCGCATCAACTGCTACAAGAGTTACATCGAGGGCACCAGTTCCTGTATGAGTAACAGATGTGGCAGTTGTCGCTGCAATAATTTCTACATCACCTGATGCAGAGTTAGTGATAGTTAGAGAATCTGTATCTGTTAGCTCTAAATCACCAGCACCTGAAATATTTAGAGTTTCCGTAGCTGTTCCTGTACCAGCTTCATCAAGTGTTAATTCGTTAGCATCACCAGTTGGATTGTTTGTTGAGACTAAGTTGATTGTCTCAATTCCATCTACATTGATAATTCCAGCATTAGAACTATTTGTGATGTTTAGAGTAATCGAATCAGATGTTCCACCAATAACTGAAGCTGCATAAGTGAATGTGTGAGCTGCACCATCATCCTCTCTATCAAGAGTGATTGGATCAATCTCATTGATATTTTCTATTGTTAAACCAAATTCACTTCTGTTAACTGTGATTCCAGTTGTTCCAGTTACGTCTCCAAAGTCAAGAGTAGTTGCAGCTCTAGCACGAATCTTAATTGTCTCAATCAAGCTTGAAGTGAAAGTTGCATTATCATCAACAGCATTAACTGATATTGAAAGGGTATCTGTACCTCTTCCACCATTAAAGGTATCTCCATCAAGTTGACCAACGTTTCCAGAGAAAGTGTCATTACCATCTCCACCAGTGAAATTATCTACATTGTCTGTTAGAGCAAAAGATTGCTTAGCAGCCGGTGTACCATTCCCTTCAATTACATCAACACTTGCTGTAATCCCTGCAGCGGTATGAGCAGTATCTTTATCAATACCGAGCATGTAGTTTTTAGCTTCTTCAAAGTTCTCACCTGCAGAGAAAGTAGGAGAGGTACTTAATGGCTGATAAGCAGTCATTGCCGCTGTACTTGCCTTAACTTCAGCTGTATAAGCAACTGCTGCTGCAGATCTGTTATTTAGAGCTGCTAAGTCATCTGAGCTACCACTGTTGTTTTTAGCTGCCCAAATTAAATCAACTGCAATCTCAGCAAGCTGGAGAACGCCATTATTAATTTGATTGGTCCAATAACTTAAACCAGCAGCATCAGCATCTCTGTCAAATAGGTTTTTATATAACTGATTTACTTGGTTTTCAGTAGAAGAAGATCCATATGCATCTTGGAACTCAGCTTGAGCATGCATGTGGGATGCAAATTCAGCTTGTGAAGTACCTGCTGCCACCCAATAATCAAGGCCGGCGGGATCAGCAGCTCTTCCGAAGTAAGCAACGTAAAGCTCTTGGATTTGTGTGCTAGTCGCGTTGGCCATTTTTAGGAAAAAGAAGAATGTTGTTCTTAGGGGATATCCGCAGTTCAAATACGGATATCTGTTATATGGCAGGCACTATATAGCCTGGCTAAACAGAATCCCCGGAAATATAAGCTGATATGAGGATTAAGCAACCGTTTTTGAAACACAAAACAAGGAAATCCAAACATTTTCTTTATCAATAGAATTTGAAAATATTGAATTCCATAGAATCTTAAAAGCCTATCAAGGCCTAAGCTGAGGCAACATCTATACAATCAGAAATCCAATCAGGGCAAGGTTTTTAGCTATTACTTCTTGAGCAAATCTCTCTCCAGAAATACGGTAAAAAAACTGATTTTTCCAAAATGATCGCGAAGAACAGAAGTGGGCAACCATCACGGCTGAAAGCCAGAACACAAAGTGCACACCACTAAGAATAATCACTCATAATTTCAAAAAATTTGAAGTTTCAGCAGAATATAAAAAAGCCAAAAGTAAATCTCAAAGCTTGCAGGAAATTAAGCTTATTAGCGATCGCATGGGAGGATAAAATAAGATCTAGCATAAAAAATTTAAATTCACACCCTGACAGTCAAAGCAGAATGAAAAAAGCTATGGGATCGAATAATTTTGACTTATAGAACCGCTTTAATACTGGGATGCAGTGGACAAGACGGTTCCCTTCTGTGCCAATCACTCATCAAGAAACGATACAGGGTGATCGGTCTTTCGAAGAATAAGAACCAAAAAACATCAAATCTGCAAAAACTTGGAATTGAAAAAGATATTGAATTCAATGTTGGTGATATAACTGACTTAAAATGTATAAAACGATTAATCGATGTATATTCACCAGAAGAAATTTATAATTTAGCAGGTCAATCTTCTGTTGGAATTTCATTTACCAAACCAATCTTAACCTTAGAAAGTATTATTAACGGTACAGCTACGATTCTTGAAGCCTGCAAAGAGACTTCATACACAGGAAGAATCTTCTTTGCAGGAAGCGGTGAAATGTTTGGGCAGACAGATCAAGGGGCGAATATAAATCACAAAAAAAACCCCCAGAGTCCTTATGCAATAGCTAAATTAACCAGCTTTAATTTAGTAAAAATGTATAGAGAAATATTCTCACTCAAATGCATGACTGGTGTACTATTTAATCACGAATCACCATTAAGAAGTGATATTTTTGTGACACAAAAAATCATTAAAGCTGCACAAGAAATATCAAAAAATAAAAGCGGGAAGCTTCGAATGGGAAACATCAACATTGTCAGAGATTGGGGCTGGGCCCCAGAATATGTAGAAGCCATGCAAATCATAACGAATGCCTCACATATCGCTGACCATGTAATTTGCACAGGGAAAGAAAATAGTTTAAAAGAATTTATTAAACAGGTATTCTCTGCTCTTGAACTTGAATGGGAAAAATATATAGAAATTGACCAAAGTTTATTTAGATCAAATGAAATATTAAAAAGCTATGGAGATCCAAAACCTTTATTCGATCAACTAGGCTGGAAAGCTGAAATTGATTTTAAGACAATGACCAAAAAAATGTTATCAGCCTAGAGAAAAGTAAAATCTTTTTTTTAAATCAAATAAAATCTAAGAATTAATCTCTAGACTTCTAATTAAGCCAAATAATCTATGTGCTAGTTTACTAAATTTATGAAGATTAATCCATTCTTTTATCTTTTTATCTGAAGAATTAATTGAATTATTATCTAGTAAAAAGATAATTCCATCGGCAATATCTTGTGAAGTAAATCCTGGTAATCGATGAACAACTTCAGCAACATCGTCAAAAATCGATGAAGGAGTAACCGCTACTGGAGTTCCAGATGCTATCCCCTGCCTTACGGCACCACTTGCCGACTCATTGGAAGATTGGTAAGGGAAAACGACTAAATCTGTCTTTGAAAGACTTAACAATGTCTCTTTATGGGAAACAAAGCTATGATTAAGACTTACAATAGAATCTAAGCCAAGTTGTGTTATCAAAGTCTGTAATTCTTGACTTAATTGAATTGATAATTCAGATGGATAAAGAGCACAATACAAAGTTAGTTTAACATTATAATTTCGATTTCGTATTATCTTTATTGCATTAATTAATTCTATTAATCCTTTATTTGGCAAACAAAAGCCATAGGTTGAAATATGTATTTCTTTTCCTTTTGAATATTTTTTATTAACTAATTTTCGATCGAAATCCAAAACCCCATGAGGAAACAAACTGACGTTCGAGACTAAGTTCATTTCCTTTAAACGATTTAAATCTGCAGGTGTATGTACTAAAATTCTATCGCAAATACTTAATTCTGATAATATCAAATGCAAACACTTATCACTTTTATTAGGTGGTTCAACGGTTGAATGCATAAATAAAATAATTTTTATATTCTTACTATGCAATTTATTAATAAGTTCTTTTAAGGCTAGAAAGTTATAAAATCCAAAATTAAATTGTATAACTAAACTTGTAAGTTTACAATTTAGAATGAATTCATAAAGTTTTTCAAGATCATCTTCGCCAAGAGACCAACACCGTTCAACATTTGTTGAATCAGATTCAAATTCAATAGACTCATTATCCGGCGCTATGATCAGTAAGTCATTTTGGATATGTTCAACTAAATGTCGGGAATATGTAGCAATTCCACAACGACTATTCCAGGTAGTTACCCATCCAATTCTTGGCAGCTTAATAAAAGATGATAAAAGAAGTTTATGGGAAAAATCTATATTTTTTTGTGCAACAGACTTCCAGGTAAAATTAGCTATCGTTTTCCTTGCTATTTCAGTTTTTTTCTGAAGTACTTCCTGAGGTAATTCATAAACTTCTTTCATAATCTTGCTGAGGCTAGTAATTGAAGGTCTTGCCCACACTGATGAAAATAGACGCAAATGATTATTAGAGTATTCAAAGCTAAAATCTATTAACCAAGAATTACTTATATTGCAAAAATCAGTTTGCCCCCCCCAAGCTGTTGTTATTACAGGTACACCTAATCTCATACCTTCTGCCACAGTTAAATTAAAGCCCTCTCCATGACTTGGGGCAACAATTGCATTACTAGCTAAATATAATGATTGGATTTCAGACAGAGATAACTCTTTATCTAGAATCAAAACTTCCGGAGGACTTGAACTTTTTTTATTAAATTCATTCAATATATTGTGGACTTTATTATGAGGATTTTCAAATGTTTTTATAATTAGAATCACATCATCGTGAGCATTAAAGGATTGAAAATATGCTGCAAATAAAGTTTCTATACCTTTTCTTGGGAAACATGATGATATATGCAAAAAAGAAAATTTATTATTTGGTAGAGTAAAATTAGTTGTCGCTTGAATTTGATCTATATGATCAACACCTAATCCACAAACCGAAATCGGAATATAAACTCCATTATCTATAAGAATTTTCTTTACTTCATTCGACATCACAGTAATTCCTGTTAAATAGGAATTAAAACTATCAACCCACGCATATGGGAATGCAGACTCTTCCCAACCGTAGGCATGCAATAAATTAATAACTCCATCAACATCATTCACTCTTGGAGGATAAAGATTTCTAGTACAGATAAAAAATCTTTCATTACCTGGAATAGCCTTCTTATACAAATTATTTATAACTGGATTCTTTTCTAAAAAATGAGGGTCTGGATCATAATCCCCAGGACCTTCAGTGCAAAATAGAGCAACATTTTGCCCCAGCTCATTCATAGCTAAGGCAAAATTACTATTTAAAATAGCTAGACTATAATAGCTATCAAATGGACCTTCTATATGCCAGGTAAATTTATCCTTATTTTTTACTCTCCTAAGAAGTTCTATTTTCTTTGATTGACTATTAATTATTGATATCGCAGAAGCTAACGATTTTAAATAATCAGTTTCCGAATTAATTTTATCTTTCACTAATGGACTTTTCGCTAAATTCCTGATAAGAAATTCATACTGATTCTGCAAAAGTTTTATAAAATCAATATTGTTTGCTGTTAAACTATTATTTTTATTTATAATTATATTTAATGCAGCTATAGTTTTTTTAGACGTCGAGTTCCATGAAAAGTATTTTTTTCTTTCAAGAGAATTAAAAGAAATCATCTGGTAAAATTTTTCATTGGTTAAGCTTTTATAGATTAATGATGCAATATCTTTTGAATCGTATGGATCAAAAAGAAATTCTTTATAACCTATTAGCTCTGGCAAGCTAGTTAGATTAGAAGCAATAACAGGAGCACCGCAATTCATTGCTTCTAATACTGGCAATCCAAATCCCTCATGAAGAGAAGGAAAAATAAATAAATAACAGTTACGGTATAAATTAGCGAGTTCAATATCATTTACATAACCAAGAAAAACAACATATTCTTGAGGTAATCTAAAAGAAAATAGCCATTCTCTAATCAATAATATTTCCTCATCTGCATAAGGCCCTGTTAAAACTAATTTATGTTTAGATATTAAATCTACAGGGAGGGATGCATAAGCTTCAATCAAACGAAATAAATTCTTTCTAGGATCAGTTGCTCCGCAATATAATAAGAATCTTCCTAAATATTTTACATCAATTCTAGAATCTTGATTAGAAGTAGAAAAGGTTTTCTGATTACAGGCAGAAGAAATATTGAATATGAGATTAGGATTTATAGCTAAATGTTGTTTTACCTCATTGCTAGAAGAATCGGAAATAGTCAAAAAACCATCTAAATTAGATAAATCTTTAATTTTATTCAAATAGAAAAGTTTATACTCAGGATCAATGTCTAAGTATTCTTTATCAAGAATCAACGGAATTAAATCATAAACGATTGAAACAATAGGTGGCAATTTATATGATTTATCTTGGCTTGTTAAAGTATTATCTCTAAACCCGTCAAAAAAACTTGTGATTAAGATAATATCAGCATTTATAATAGATAATGCATAACTTCTTATTTGAATTGATAACCAAAGCTTTGAATATTTGCCCAAATAAAGATCATTTATATCTCCTACAGTGGGGCATTCAAAATAAATAACATTTAACTTTTTATTATTTAGTTCATCAGAAAAATCATCCCTCAACGCGGATAAGGCAGAATTAGTAAATAAAATATATTCATTCTCAGGATGATAATGAATGAGTGATTTCGTAATTTCCAAACAATATCGACCTATACCTCTTTTCCGATTTCCATCTCTTTGCATACCTTGCAAATCAATTATAATTTTCATGAATTAGAATACTTATCTAGATCTTTAAGAATATTCTTTGATTCTTCAGATGAATTAAAATAATTCTCTAAATATCTATCACTCTTGGCCACTAATTCACAATCTTCTTTAATCTTTCTGCTTTTCTTAACAAATTTAAAATGATAAATTCGAAACCCTAACTTATCGATTATCTTTTCCAACAACCTATATATAATATACATGGATTTAACTTTATATATTTTTTTTATGATCTTTACATGTAAATTTTTATTGGTCAAATAATTTAAAAATCTTTTAATCATATTTTTAAATCTAAGATTCAAAGAAACAATTAATCTTTTCAACCTGCTAAATATCTTAACAAGAATAGAGAGCAAGCTCATATCATAAAGTCTTCTATAATGTTGCAATTGCCTTTCTATATCTAAAATTCTGTTACGCATTATAAAAATAGCTTCATCATATTGTGCATATCGATTACTTGAAAAGTTATCAAAATCAATTGCTGCCTCTAATGAAGTTATTCCTAAACTCATATCTCTTTCTATCAGGTTCATATGATCAAAAATTGAATTATCTAAAATGCTAGACTTAGATGCAATTAAAACAAGATCTTGAGCGACTCCATTAAATACCCTTGTCAATGAATCAGCCTGAGAGTTTTGCAATGGTCCACCATTTATAAAATAATATTTAAGTTTGGTGAAGCCAACTCTTTTAATCATAAAAGATAATAAATCAGGGTGAATTGGATTAATATGTGTAGGATCAATATGAAAAGATTTAGAAGACACCATAAGATTATCTATACTAGGTGTCTCTAGAATAAGTAAGCCTTCTGGCTTTAAAATTCGTTTAGCATGAATAATAAGTTTTTTAAGATTTTCATGACTAATATGCTCAATAACATGAAAAGCACTAACTATAGAAAAAGTATCTTCACCAAATTCATCTAACAATGACAATGCATCTCCTTCTTGAATATTTAGATTTAATTTCCTGCAATCATTAACCATCTTGGCATCTAACTCTAAACCAATGGAATTAAAACCCTTTGCATTACATTTCTGAATCCATTCACCTCTACCAGAACCTATGTCTAGAAGAGAAGGATCATTATCTATAGTCAAAATATAATCTATTAAACCATCATAATTAGAAAGAACATCAATTATTTGCTCTCGACTTCCACGGAAATTATTTTCGAAATCTGTATAAAAATCTGGATCCATAATCAGCAATTAATTCATTTTAGAATCTAAAATTCATACAAGTTTCTGATCTTTAAAATAATCCTAGATAATCAGATTATATACTCATAGTACTATTAAAAGGATAGGAATACGATTTATCCCTTAGCGAATATTTAAATCTTTGAAATCCTTATTCTATTATTGGAAATATAAAAATGAATCCTTGTAGAATTAGTATTAAAGCACTAGAGTTCTTAAATAATTTTTAATGAAAGTAATATCACTTGTTAAGCATGCCCCAACTGCCCCTGGGCTTCGTCTTTTAGGTATGGGTCCTAGACTTACCCCAACGAATGGCTTAGAAAAACTTCAATCTTTTCTCCACAAAAACACTTTTTGGGCTAGGAATAGAAATAAAAAACAAATTTGCAAAATGCTATCTCATAGTGCAGTTGTAGTGAGCCTTTGGCATAACAATCAATTAATAGGATTTGGCCGAGCGACAAGTGATATTGTCTTTCGAGCTGTACTGTGGGATGTAATTATTGCTCCCGATCAACAAGGTCTAGGATTTGGGAAATTAATAATAGAGGCAATCTTAACAAATAAAAAAATTAAATCTGTTGAAAGAATCTACTTAATGACTACTAATAGTGCCGAATTTTATAAACAATTAGGATTTAAGATAAATAAGAAGCAATCATTACTCATNCTGAATAGAAATGAATATTAATTATCAAAGTAATAAATTCCGTACTCTCTAAGTCACCAAATCAACAATACTTGTTTCGAAAATATGTTTAAGATCCTTAAAGCAAGAATTAAAATTCAAAATACGATCNTTAATTTCATCTTCCATACATAAATCTAAAGTATTTAACAATTTAAATTCATCAATCCAATTATCAACTTTAGAAAGATCAAGTAATCGGAGTTCCTGATTTGCCTTCAGCAAATTTCTAATCTCTCGATGAGAAGGTATATCACTGGCTAAAACTCTAAGCCCCATCGAGGCAGCATCCAAAACTGGTATACCAAAACCTTCCACGCATGAAGGAGAAATAAACGCATAAGCATTCAGAAAAAGCCAAGCCTTTTCTGTTTCGTCGACATAATCTAACAATTTAATACTTGGNTCAAGTTTACACATTCNCTTTATATCTTCACCATATTTATCGTTGTGTAGTTTACCAGCCACACATAAATCAAAACCTTTACTAGCTATTTCACTACTTTGAAATATATTTATTAAAAAATGTAGATTTTTCCTTGGAACAACTGAAGAGTTAAATAAAATAAATTTTTTACTTATACCCCTAATATTTTTTAATTTACTCGCAAANTTCAACTTATTTATATTTAATGAAGGCATTGGATAAATAATATTTCTCTGATCATTTGAACAGGTTTTGTCGAGTAGTAAACATATTTTATCTCTTGAAGCCTTGGAAATAAAACAATTTTTAGNTTGCATAGCATCTTTTAAGCGATTATAAAAACTGAAAGGGTGATCAGGGTGTTTTGAAAAAGAAAGAGGTATAAAGTCCATAATAAGCTGCAAACAAGAANCCCTATTTTTAGTATTTGTTTTCACATCAATACTCAACGGGCAAGATGTAATTAATAAGTCTATATTTAACTTTCTTAAATCAATCGTTGGAGATTTAAATAGATATCTTTTACTCCTTAAAGTAGTGAAATTATATATATTTCTAACAGATAGAAATCCGGATATATTAGAAAGATAATCAACTCTTTCTTGACCAAAATATGGAGTGTTCTCAAAGTTATTTAGATGAATTAATCTACCTGAGAATATTCCTCTATTCAGATAAAATCTGAATACAGAAAATAACACATTTATAACTNTNATAGATTCGTTTTTAAATCTTNTAANTTTTTTTACTAATTCTATAATTAAATCTTCATCAAGATCAGGATCTTTTTTCATCTTTCTTTTTCGCAATCGATTTAATGGATCACAAAATTGATCAAGAATATCGGCACAGTCAACTTCTCTTACTGACTTCGTACTCATGGAAAATTTCATTAAGGGATTAAGGCGACGGCCATGAAATCCAGTCAATAAATAGACTTCTGCCCCTAAATCAGACAAAGAACTGATCAGACCTTTTGTTAAATATGCAATTCCTCTATGCTCAGCCTGCTCAAGATCAATAGCTGTTATTGCAACTCGCATTTTTGAGAGAGGCTTGTCTTTTGAATACATAGAATCAGCCACTTAAATACCCATAAAGAATTGGTTCGATTATTTTATGTACTAAGATCAATTTATCATTAATTAACTGCAATCCTAAACTTTAATAGAAATAGGAAAATCATAGATAAACTAGATATATTTATAAACATTAGGAGCTAAAAGGAGATAATTATATATTTTTTAATATTAAGGGTAAATATTTATCATCTATTTGTGATTAATTTGCTTAAGTCAGTCTTATGCTATATATAAATAGTAAGCAAAATTATCCAGAAATCTATAATGTCTTTCAAGCTTTAATGATCTTAAATCTAAATCTTCATTGATTAGACNGTACAGCCATGAATAATGATAAGTAATTTAACAACCTTAGCAGTCCTTTTNCCCATNNGATCTTTATTGGCTTTTTTCATATATAANTTCAATCAAATAAAGATTTAATGCCTTCTAATCACTTAGCAAATTTTTGAAGAATCTAGGGATTACAATCCAATTCATATATTCAATGAAANCTAAAGCCTAATATTAAATGCAATAGAAATACGGNCTCCATCTNCCCGATGCGGGAGAACTAAATGTTNTAACCATGAAGGAAAAATTAATAAAAGATTTTCTTTGGGCATAATAATTCCTTTNCTTATTTTATTAAAAATTCTTGTTTCTACTCCTTTTTTTATTCCAGTATTTGGATCTATAAACTGTATCCCNCCTGCTGTTTTAATGTTAGATAATGANCTTGGAGGTATCTTTAAATAATATGTNCNTGACCATNTATAACCGGCATGATCATGAGGAGNATTAAAATCAAATCCTTGATTAATATTAACCCATCCTTCTGCATTAATATNAANATTNTTTGCGTCTTTAAATAATGANGNNTCAATAGTATTATTAANAATAAATATATTATCTAAAATNNNTTTTGAAAGAAATTTGAATGAATTTTCCTCTCTTTTAAAAAGAAGATTATCTGAATGCCAACCGCCAAAGTTAGATACTTGACGTCCAGGAGATGATTCCTTCCATGAATAGCAGTCCTTTATTAATTGCAAACGAACGGTATCATCTATAAGACCCTCTATCATGAAGAGAGGATTAGGAAAAAGATCCGTTTTTGTGATTTTCTTTTCCATTTAGAAA
>NHDO01000051.1 GCA_002171735.1 Proteobacteria bacterium TMED61
TGCCGACACGGCGCGACAAAACCTGCAGAGAGCAAATATCCAAAACTGCACTGTCAATAATTCTGATGGGCTTCAAGCTTCCCACAAAATGTATGATGTTGTAATGCTCACAGGAGGGATATCCCGTCGAAAGCTCGACATAGAAAAGCAACTTAAAATTGGCGGGCGTATGTTTTGTATGATAGGCGAGTCTCCCAGTATGCAAGCAACCTTAATCACACGAACCGCTTCAAAAGGTTGGACTACGGAGTGTTTGTTTGAAACAGAGATAGCCTCGTTGATCGGCGCCGAACGTACAAAAGAATTTGAATTTTAATAAATTTGTGTGCGATGAAATTAGCTGCCAGCAGCCACTAAACACAAAAACGTAGACTNNGATAAATAGGNCCATNATGATTATTAAAATCGACGCTANACAATCTTATTNCNNTCAAATTTGTAAGNNCNTCATTATTCTANCAATNTNNCTTNTATCTNCANCNCTCCCAGCAATGGANAATCTAGTTAATATACTTAAAATTGCNGAGGAAAGTGANCCTATNTACAAAGAGGCAAAANTNAGCGCTTTAGCTATAGCNGAGAANGTNCCCCAAGCTCGNGCACAGATATTTTTNCCNAGAATNGCTATAAGAGCNTCCTCCAANCGNGTGAGNGACGATATTTCGACNACNTCATTTGGCGCTAACGGGATTNCTAAATANAATTCNCGTAANTANGGTATCANCTTAACGCAACCNATTTANCATCACGATAGNNTAATAACTCTNTCCCANGCNGANAAAAGAGTACAAAANGCTCANTTGGAAGTCATCATAGCTCANCAAAATTTGATCTATCGNGTNGCCGAGACTTATTTNTTAATACTTGCTGCGCAAGACAACTTNCTGTTTACAAAAGCACAAACTAAATCGTTACAGGATCAGTTAAAGCAAACCGAGCAACGTTTCAATGTGGGACTAATTCCCGTCACAGACTTGGAGGAAGCGCGAGCAGGTTATGACCGTGCTTCAGCGGAGTTGATCCAGGCAAATCATTTAATNGACGANACGCGGGANAGATTGTGGGAAATAACCGAGCGTTATCATTCNNCCCTAGAGCCNCTNGCAGAAGAATTNCCATTGGTGACTCCGGATCCGTCAGACATAGAAATATGGACCGCAACNGCGGTTGAAAATAGCTTNGTGTTAAAGTCAGCAAATCTGGTCAGTGGNATTGCTAAGCAAGAAATACGGAGACAGTCTTCNANGAGTCTACCAACTTTAGATGTGATTGGCTCNCATGGTTATGGCAGACAAGGTGGCCGTTTTGGGGCNAGTAAAATNCANAANAGTAATATTGGCGTAGAGTTTAATATGCCTATATTCGAAGGTGGNAANACCCTGTCACTAACGAAAGAAGCCAAATACAAGCACGATGCAGCTATAGAACAACTCGAATCAACTAGACGCGCNGTACAGNGAGAAACTCGACAAGCNTATCTTGGGATCATGAGTCAAATCAGNACCGTNGTNGCGCTAGAACAGGCGGTTATCTCTACAACTACTGCGCTCCATTCAACACGCGCAGGTTTCGAGGTCGGCACCCGAACTGCTGTCGACGTAGTCNCGGCTGAAAAGCTTTTATCTCAAGCAAAGCGAAATTATGCGCGGGCTAAATATGACTATGTACTCGAAGTTCTAAGGCTGAAAAAGGCAACAGGAACCCTAGCTCCATCTGATTTAGCTTTCACCGCCGACTCGATCGCGACACAAGACTGAGGTGAATAAATTTTGCTACTTTATCAAGTCGAGATTCATTTTTTGATTCAAATACTAAGAAAAACTGCATGAATACTCTATCGGATGCGGCTGAGTGTTTGTTACTCGTAGTAGATGTACAACAGCATATTGCACAATCAATCCCAAATAAAGTGATCAAAAGGGTAGTAAAGAATACCAACTTACTGATGAGAGCCGCCGGAATACTTAATATTCCTATTATCCTAACAGAGCGAAACCCAGATACTTTAGGCGGCACTGAGCTATCAATTTTGTCGCTCATCGAGCCAAAGAATATTTTTTCTAAAACTCATTTCTCTGCCTGCAAAAACAAGGCAATTGCAAATGCTATCGATACAGCTAAACGATCTCAAATAGTCCTAACAGGTACAGAAGCGCACGTATCAATACTGCAAACAGCCACAGATTTACTACTAAGAGGGTATACAGTCTTTGTTGTCGAAGACTCGATTTGTGCGCGTACTCTAGAAAACTATCAGAATGCACTTTCACGATTAAGCAGATCAGGCGCAATTATGACGTGTGCAGAATCAGTAATATTTGAATGGGTCGAAGACTCAGAAAACTCTAAATTTCGAAAAGTTCAATCACTGTTAAACTAAAGTTATATCAAAGTCTCTCAATCTATTAATTCAAAANAAATNAACTTATAAGAATAGTTTCANAGCATCCACAGTGCGCTGTGTAGCACCCTGTTTGCTTGTTAGCCATTCTCGACCTCTTNTGGANCTATTTTTCCGTTTTTCTTCATCTTGCAGGAGATCCAAAATCTCGTTAGTTAACCTAGGAGCATCAGACACCGACGCTATAATACCTAATGAGANAAGTGCATCAGCTATTTCTTGAAAATTATATAGAGATGTCCCTGTAATTACAGGCACTCCTACACTAATCGGTTCTAATAGGTTCTGACCGCCACGCGGCACTAAACTCCCTCCAACAAANGCAATATCAGAAATANTATAAAACTCTAGCAGCTCACCTATCGAATCTACTACAAAAGCATCCAAGGCTCGATCCTTGCGTAAATAGGTCTGATAGTCACCGAACACGAAATTAACACCGTACCTTCTGAGATGTCGAGTACACTTTTCGAATTTAGTGGGGTGCCTTGGAGCAATTACAAACTGAATACTTGGGAGTTTTCTGCGCAGCCGTAGTATCACATCTACAATAATTGCTAGCTCTCCTTCATGAATGCTAGCAAAACACACTGTTAGTCCGTATTCCGAACGATTATCAGCAGCACGCTCAGCACTAACACCTGGAGAAAATTTGCTGTCAAACTTCATGTTTCCCACCACCCGGACCTTGTCGCGAGACAAGCCTAAGCTAACAAAGTTATCTGCATCAACAGCGCTCCGCGCTAGCACCAAACTGACATTAGACATCATCTGCCTACTAATACTTTTAACGCTCTGATAGGATGTCGTCGATTTATCCGATAGCCTCCCATTCACTATTACCGTGGGAATTCCACGCCGTTTGCATTCCAACAATAAATTCGGCCAAAGTTCGGTCTCGACCATGATAAAAATCACGGGTTTAACCCGATTGAGGAACCTAGAAATAATAGAGGGAATGTCGAGCGGGAAATATATGTGGGCAACAAAATCGGAAAGTCGAGCTCTAACAATTCTAGCGCCATCAATGGTGGTCGTGCTTAAGATTATTTGATGTTCGGGATAGTCTTGAGTCAAACGCTTGACCAATGGTATTGTCGCAACAACTTCACCCACTGAGACCGCGTGAATCCATAAGACTTTAGATCTTCCTACTGGGATTGGCGCCAGGCCCAATCTTTGTGCCAAATATAACCATTTTTCAGGTTCGCGATGATTCTTTAGCACGGCACGCACCAGTAAAAATGGTACCGCCAAGCATAAGGCAACTGTATATAGAATATTTAAAAATTTAACCAGGTGAGGTACTCCTCTACTCCCGTTTCTAAAGTCTTAAATTCATTGGAGTACCCGATATTTTTCGAGCGCTTCATTGATGCCTTAGTACAAGGTTGATAGGAATCTGCCAGACCTTCCGGGAAATCAATGTAATCAATCTTACCCTTACCATGAAAATCAATTACGAGAAGCGCTAGCTCATTAAAGGTTCTTGCCACACCCGAACCACAGTTATATATGCTAGATCCAGACGCTGCTAACTTTGAAGCCCATAAGGTCATATTTATAGCATCACTCACATGAACAAAGTCCCTTTCATGGCCTCCGTCAGGATATCCGTGGGAACCACGAAACACCCTAATCACTCCTGTAGAGGTTATCTGCTTATTGAAGTTATAAACCACACTTGCCATAGATTTTTTGTGCGCCTCACCCGGCCCAAAGATATTAAAATAGCGCAACCCTACAACGAGGTTAGTCCTCTCCTGAGCATTCGCTCTTACATACTGATCAAAAGCAAGCTTGGAGTAGCCGTACATATTAAGCGGTCTTTCATTAGCTTCGATTTCATCGAATAGCTCGGTCAAGTCAAGACTTGCTTTTGGAGATGGTGCACCATAAACAGCAGCACTAGACGCATAGATAAATGGAATATCNCGCTTACCNCAGTNCTGGTATAGCTCCCGAGAAAACNTAAAATTATCGCGCATCATGTATCTTCCATCCCACTCGGTAGTATCGGAACAGGCACCAAGATGAAAAACTGTCCTGATTTGGTCGTACTTGCCACTCTTCAACAGAGCAATGAATTCATCTTTATCCTCATAATCGCTAATCACGCAATCGACTAAATTTTTTGATTTTTCCCCTTCAGTCAAATCATCAACTACCAATATATTCCTCTCTCCTTCCTGGTTTAACTGTCGAACGAGGTTGCTGCCTATGAAGCCAGCGCCACCGGTAACTAGGATCATTGCCCNCTTCTCCGAAATTGTCTTGATAATTTTTCAANAAGNGCGCTTGTNGAATACCCTTCAATTAAACTNAATATCTTTACTTCCCCGCCCTTAGCNAGCACANAGTCTGCGCCAGCNATATTCTCAATCTCATAGTCACCCCCTTTGACTAAAATATCTGGACTTACCTCCGCAATCAATCGTTCGGGCGTGTCTTCAGAAAACGGAATCACATAATCTACGCATCTTAGCGCCTCTAGCAAGTGAACGCGTNAGTGTAGATCGTTTATCGGACGGTCCTTCCCTTTTAAGCGCGCAACCGAAGTATTATCGTTGACAGCGACCACAAGAATATCCCCTAACGCTTTAGCCTCGTTCAGGTATTGAATATGACCAGTATGNAANATATCAAAGCATCCGTTCGTCATGACGACTTTAAATCCTTTTGATCTGAACTTTNTCAGGGCTGACANTGCGTCTAGNCCTGNAGTTACAAAGCNCTCTGATAACGGNCGATTATACAAGGCTAATTCAGCACGAAGTTCCTCCAAAGTAACCGTCGCGACACCAAATTTATTCACCGCAACACCTGCCGCAATATTTGCCANTTCGCAGGCTAGCGGCAAGGAGACCTCATCAACCCAAAGAGCAGCAATAGTAGCGCATACCGTATCCCCCGCACCCGTAACATCAAAAACTTCCTGACTCCTAGCTTTAAAGGAATAATCCTCAGTTTTCGTNACGAGGGTCATCCCATTGCATCCTCGCGTTATTAATAATGAGCCAAAGTCATAGTCGACAAGCATCTTCCGAGCGCTAAAAACTAATGCCTCTGGGCTATCGCTTTTCCCTACTACAGCCTCAAACTCTTTCAAATTTGGAGTAACCAAATCTGCACCAATATATTTTGAGAAATCCTCACCTTTAGGATCTACTAGAACTTTCTTACTACATTCTTTGGCACGAGCAATGAGCTTCCGGGCATCCTTGATACCACCTTTACCATAATCTGAAATTACAATGACATCGTAATCTTCAACTCGCTTGGAAAACGCTTTGAGCAAAGCACTACTATCAGTCTCCTCCAGCTCAGGCTCAAAATCGGCGCGAAGTAGCTGCTGTCCTTGACTGACAATCCTATGCTTTACAATTGTTTTTCTTATAGGATTTCTCCAAATCTCATTGGCAATCGGTGTGCCTTCGCAAAGCGCAAGAAACTTATCCCCATCAGAGTCTACGCCGATCTCGCCCATCAAGCAGCTATCACTGCCCAGACTGCAGGCATTTGCTGCCACATTCCCTGCTCCTCCTAGTTTTTCGAAGGCATCTTTGACAAGCACAACCGGAACTGGCGCCTCAGGCGATATCTTGTTTGTGTCACCAATCCAATATCTATCGAGAAGAAGATCTCCCACCACAAGAACTTTATTAAATTTAACGCACGAGAGATCCAACTTCATAAGATTTTTCATCTATCAAAACTAAAAGTAACTAGCGAAATATAACTCTTCCATAGTAATAAAGTACATCTTACCATATAGATATGTATCGCCTGGCAATATTCTTTATCTGTTTGTTTACGCCGCTTTCTCTGCAGGCTCTTGAGCTTCTCCAAAGTTACAGCGCTTCTTATAAGTTAAGCACTAGAAATCTCAAGATAGGCCTTATAGAACAAAAATTCGCGCTTGAAAAGAATGGCGACTATCTTTTCTTATCCACGCTTTCGACAGCAGGCGTGGGTAAGCTAGTTTCTTCCCTGTCCCGGACCCAGGTAAGCGCAGGCAACTTTATTGATGGGCAATTGGTTCCCAAAAGCTATTCTCTGCAGGCTCAGCGCGATGAACGTAGTTACGAGCTAGCCGATCTAGGAACTGCTAATAATGGCGTTAGATCCTCTCTAAAACCAACACTATTTGACGAGCTATCATACCAGGCACAAATGCGCGCAGATTTACTAAATGAAATAAATAACTACGAATATCTTGTACAAAAAAAGCATAAACAGAAACTTTATGCTTTTCGACATGAAAAAACAGA
This sequence comes from Proteobacteria bacterium TMED61, assembly GCA_002171735.1. GTDB lineage: Bacteria > Pseudomonadota > Gammaproteobacteria > Arenicellales > UBA868 > UBA868. The sequence goes on from NHDO01000051.1 coordinate 6,673, forward strand.
ATTGATCCCCACAAAACTTGGCGCGTTTATGTGTAAAAAAATGGTTAGGAAAACCAACAACCCAGGTAAATCTGTAAAAATATGGTTCGCAGAGAACTTAAATTATATTCCGGTAAAAATAGAGCTTCTTTCGAAACAAAAAATAACCATAGCCATTTTAACGAAATACTCTCAGAGCAACTGAAATCTAATCAAACCTACTTACTGAATTTAGCGCGCTAATTGCGTGGCTATGGCATCCGCAGACGAATAGGCACCTAGATATAGTCCGTCCTCTGAATATATAGCTGGAGTTCCTCTTAGCCCCATAGTTTTTCCAAGATTATATTGATCTGCGACCGGATTGTCGCATGTCAGAGATTCGATCGCTTTACCTAACTTAGCTAATGTTAGCGCTCTTTTTTTATCCTTTGAACACCAAACACTGACGGCCTTAGAATGGGACTTGCCTTTCAATCCACCTCGTGGAAAAGCTAAATAACTTACAGTAATTCCAGCTTTATTCAAATCCGGTATTTCAAGGTGTAATTTGCGACAATACCCGCAGTCTATATCAGTATAGATATAAATTTTTGTTTTTAGCTTTTTACTATCGACACCATGAAAATTAATCGTATCTGATTCAGACAAAGAGGCGAATATCTCACTCCGGATATTGGCTCTAGCTTGACCAGTCAAGTTTTTTCCGCTTCTCAAGTCAATGAGATCACCCTCGAATAGATACTGCCCATCTTGACTCAAGTAAAATATTGACCCGTCCACCTCAATTTCCTTAAGCGCAGGGAAAGGAGTATCACTCACTCTAGCTTCCTTATCTGGCGGTAAAATAGAAGCAAGTGTCTTATTTATCGCTAAGTCATCACCTGCCAGTGAACTAGAACTCACAAGCAGAAAAATTGTAAAAATAAGATTTTTAAAACATCTCATTGAAGAGCCTTGGGATTTACAACAATTTAATAAATTATATGTAGCTCGGCCAATAACTCCTAGCATATATTCAACCTCTCGGATGATGAGCTGCGTGGAGGTTTTTCAGGCGAGCGGTGGCAACATGTGTATATATTTGAGTTG